>CAMDMH010000122.1 GCA_945901835.1 Devosia equisanguinis
GCATCCTACGAATGGCGCTTCAATCGCCGCTTCGATCTGGCCAAGAACATAGAGCGCCTCGCCCGCGTTGCGGTCGCAACCGCGCCACGACCCTACCGGTCGATCGCCGCGGTCAGGCCGGCAGAGGTGATGACGGGGTAATCACGAACTTCTAACCGCCTTTGCTCAGCGCCTGCTTGTTGAGCGGCGCGAACGTGATCGCATCGAAATGCCCCGCGCTCGCAAGCTCGATCGCGGCGGCAAGTGACGCACCCGTCAGCTTGCCCGAAACCGGCGATACTTCGCCGCGCTTGATCGCTGCCGGATCGACGTTCTGCAAGTCGATCAACGGCACCACGCCGCGTTTGCCGAAATCCGCCCAGTCGATGTCGGCAGGCGACGCCACGCGCTCGAACGCGACATTCACGCCCGCATCGCGAATGCCCAGCTCCAGCACCCGCGCATCGCCGACCACGCACAGCCGCGCCACTTCCGCCAGCTTCCCCTCGGCCAGCGTCCGCGCCACGATTTCCGGCCCGATGCCCGTCATGTCTCCGAGCAGGTAAGCGATACGCGGGCGGGCATCGTTGCTGGGAGGATTGGAGGTCGGCATCGCGTTCGGTCCTTCATTCAGAGCGCGAACGGACCTAGACGCTAAGCGGCTGCAAGGCAAGGCGCGCTCATGGCTTCGCTGCCGTCGACACGAAGAACTGTTCGATGAAATCAACCCGGTGAGGCTGCTCGGCGATGGGGTAGCGGACGCGCCCTTGGCGTTGCCTGGATCTGGAAAGTCTGCATAGCTTGCGCAGCGGGCGGCTCGCTATAGGGTGTCGACGCCAAGGGATGAGAAGAAGAAAATCGGAGGGCATCGAATGCGCCGCGCATTGCTTTCAACATTTGCCGCTGCGCTCGTCGCAACCGGCATACTCTCCTCGACGGCGGTGCGCGCGCAGGACGCCTATCCCACGAAGCCTCTGCGGATGCTGGTGCCGTTCCCGCCCGGCGGGGTCGTCGACCTGCTCGCACGGCTGATCGCGCCACGAATGGGCGAAGGGCTGAAGCAAAGCGTGCTGGTGGACAACCGGCCCGGCGCCAACGGCAACATCGCGTCGGAGGTCGTCGCGAAATCGCAGCCGGACGGATACACGATCCTGTTCGCGCAGGTCTCGAACCTCGCGGTGAATCCAGCGATCTACAAGAACGTTCCGTTCGATCCGATCAAGGACATGGCGCCGATCGGGCTCGTGGCGGCAACGCCGCAGGTCATGGTGGTCTCGACGGCGGCCAAGATGCAGACGATCGCGGAAGTCATGGCGGCGGTGAAGGCGCGTCCGGGCGAGGTGACGTTCGCGTCGTCGGGTAACGGTAGCATGACGCACATGGGCCTCGAATTGATGCAGCTTTCGGCCGGGATCAAGTTCCTGCACGTGCCCTACAAGGGTGCAGCGCCCGCCGCGATCGACGTGATCGGTGGACGTGCGGACCTGTTCATGGCGGCCGCGCCCTCGGTCAACGGGCACATGCGCTCGGGCAAGCTGAAGGCGATCGCGGTGACCTCGGCCAAGCGGATGGCGGAATTGCCCGACGTGCCGACGCTGGCGGAGTCTGGCTTCCCCGGGTTCGAAACGACGAACTGGTTCGCCGTGATGGGCAGGGCCGGAACACCCGCCCCCATCATCGCGCGGCTCAACGCGGTGCTCAATGCCGCGCTGCTCGATGCCGACGTAAAGGCGAAGATCGCGACGGAGAGCGGCGAGGTGCTCGGCGGCACGCCGGAGCAACTGGCCACGCAACTCGCGGCAGATCTGGCGAAGTGGAAGCGGGTGGTGAAGGAAGCGGATCTGAAGCTGGAGTGAGGCTGCAAGAGGACGGAAAGTTGCACTTCGCTGACCCGCTGGCGATGGGGCGTAGTACGGAATAGCGAAGCGTATTCCGCCGGATGCGGTGCAAGTTCGCGGCGGATTACGGCCAGGGGCCTAATCCGCCCTACGCCGTGGCTCGCTCGGCGACCATGCGGACGACGCCGCAGCGGCCGTAGTGCGCATGACCGGCGAAATCGGCTTCGGTTTCTTCGAGAATGTGGAAGCGAGCGCCGGCGAAATCTTCGCGCAGCATCTCGCACGTGAACAGCCGTTCGATCTGCTTGGGGCCGCCGGCCGCGCCGTGCTTGCGCATCTCGATCTGGTGGGGCGAGAACGTCTCCAGGATGACGATACCGCCGGGGCGTAGCGACCTCAGAACTTGCGCATGTGCGACGCGGCGAAGATCCGCCGGCAGATGAATGAAGAACAGTCCGACGACATCGAACCGGCTCTCTTTCCAGTCCCAGCTTTCGACGCCGGCCACTTGCGCGTCGATCGCGACGCCACGATCGGTCGCGAGCTTCTTCGCCTTCTCGACGCCGAACGGTGATGGATCGAAAGTCGTCACCTCGAGCCCTTGCTCGGCCAGCCAGACGCCGTTGCGGCCTTCGCCATCGCCGGGCAGGAGCGCCTTCATGCCTGGTCGGAAACGCGCCTTCTGTGAGACGAGGAAGGCATTGGCCTCGGTGCCGTAGTGATAGTCGGGCTCGCGATAGCGATCGTCGAAGCTGTCGCGCGTGAAACCATAGATCACTTTTGCCATTGCTTACTTCTCCTGCCAAGGCTGGCCTCCAGCGGCATTCTGGGCGCGCTTCCATCCACGCAAACGTCAGCGGCTGGATGTCCGATACCACTTCACTTGCGTCCCCGGACGAGCGTTCCGACCTTCGGGTCGGGACGTGAAGAGCCGGGGCCTTTCCCCTTCTCCGAAGTGTAAAGATCCCGGATAGCCTCGCTGCACTCGGCTTCCGGGAACGCAGATAGTTCTATGTTAGCGCGTTATCGGCGCCCTCCCATTCCCGTCCGGCATGGCGGCCAACCGCTCAGCGCAGGCAAATCCCAGTTTCCCGGTTGCTGCCTGCCTGTCGCCACCTTATCACCCCTGCAACGGTGAGGAGACAGATCTTGACGATCGATGCGACGAGGAAGTCGGCGGCGGCCGCTCAGTCCAACTATTCCGGTCAGCAGCCTGACCTCGCCAAAGCCATCGGCTGGACGCTCGTCTCGGTATTGACCTTCGCGCTGACCGCGTGGGCCGGGCGCGAGTGCGGTAAACACATGACCGCGATGAACATGGTGTTCTATCGCAACTTCATCTCGCTCATCATTCTGCTGGTCGCATTCTGGTGGCTCGGCATTTCGTTGAAAAGCCTATGGACGGAGCGGCCCTGGATGCAGTGGGGCCGGGCTCTCGTCCACTTCGCGGGGCAGTGGTCGTGGATGACGGCACTGCTGCTGATCCCGCTGATCGAGCTGATTTCGCTCGAGTTCACGTTCCCGCTGTGGGTCGCGCTGCTGGCGCCGCTGCTGCTGGGAGAACAGCTGACAAAGCCGCGTGTGTTCGCGGCCCTGATGGGGTTCGCCGGCGTGATCGTCATCGTCCTGGGGCCGACGGTGATCAGCGGCGGCAAGGTCGCGCCGAGCTTCAGCCTCGGCACAGCGATGGCGTTGTCGTGCGCGGTGTTCTTCTGCTTCAACATGATCGGAACGCGCTACCTGACCCGCTACGACAGCGCTCTGACGATCCTGATGTTCATGGTGGTGAACCATTCGGTCATGGCGTTCGTGCTCGGCTACCAGACGCTGAAGATGCCCCAGGGCACGCTATGGCTCTGGGTCATGATGCTCGGCGTGTGCAGCCTGATCGCCCACTTCGCGCTCGCCAAGGCGCTGGTCTATGCCGATACCGTCGTCGTCGCGCCACTCGATTTCCTGCGCATTCCATTGATGGTAGCCCTCGGTGTCGTGGTCTACAATGAAACGCTGCAGCCGATCGTGCTCGTCGGGACCCTGCTCGTCCTTGCCGGCAACGGCGTGAATATCTGGCAGGAGCGCAAGCGCAAGGTGGCGAGTAGTGCTCCGACCAAAGCTGGCGCGGTCTGAATGATCGGGCAATGCAACCGTGGCATTAACGATCTGCAGACCTTAATCGGCCGTACACGAATTTAATGCAGGGTGGTAGCGCGGGCGGAATGCGTCACCTCGGACATCCTGTATCCTCGGAAATGGTCAAACCGGAGAAGCGCTCGTTGCGGGCGGTAAGCCCGTCCGCATCAGCCCGGTCATGCAGACCGAGTTGCTGGACCTCCTCTTTCGAGGTCTTCCCCGCGGGCTTTTGCTGACCCTGGTGAACGCTCTGTTGTCTGCCTACCTCGTGCGGAGCGCAGCGCCTGCCGGTCTGCTGGTCCTTTGGACCGCGTCCATGATCCTGGTCATCGGCCTCAGGGCGCTCTTACTCATTGCTTATGCAAGAAACCGCGATGCGCCTCCGACAGACGACTGGCGCCGCTTGTTCGTGTGCGGAGCTGTGGCGCAAGGTTTTGCTTGGGGCAGCGCCGCATTCCTGCTGCTGCCGGCCGACAGCGTCGCGCATCAGGTCTTTATCGGTTTCGTGCTGGCTGGAATGGCGGCCGGCGCCATGGCCTCACTCGTGTTCGATCGTTCGGCATATGCCGGCTATGTGATCGCCTCAGTCGGCCCCTATGCCCTTTCGATGATCTTCCAAGGCACCGAGTTGCAAATCGTGATGGGCGTGCTCGGTGTGCTGTTCATCATCGCCATGCTCGAAGGCGGGCGGACTTTTCGCACATGGATTCTCGAAAATCTCGCGCTCAGGCTCGAGAAGGAAGCGATGGCGGCGGATCTGCGGATCAAGGCGGAAGAACAGGTCCAGTCGAACCTGCGGCTCGAGACGGAGATCGAGCGCGCCTCTGCGGCAGAAGACAGCATGCGCATCGCGAAGGAACAGGCGGTGGCGGCAAGCCGCGCAAAGTCCACCTTCCTCGCAAATATGAGCCATGAAATCCGGACGCCGATAAACGGCGTGCTCGGCATGACGGATCTGCTGATGCGGACCGCGCTCGACGATCGGCAGAAGCAGCTTGCGCAAACGCTGCGGTCTTCGGGCAGCATGCTGCTGTCGATCATCGAGGACGTGCTGGATATCTCGCGGATCGAAGCAGGAAAGCTGAAAATCGTTTCGGCACCATTCAATGCCCGGTCGTGCTGCGAAGAGGCGCTTGACCTGTTGCGGCCGCTGGCCAGCCAGAAGCGGCTCGAATTGCGGCTCTCCGGTGGGGCAGATCTCCCGGAAGCTATTCTCGGCGATGCCGACCGGACGCGGCAGGTGGTGGTCAATCTCGTCGGCAACGCGGTCAAGTTCACGTCGTCCGGATACGTCGAAGTCAGACTGGAGAAATTGCCGGCCTCGGCTGGAATTGGCGCTGAGGCGGAAACGTTGCGGATCACCGTAATCGATACCGGCATCGGGATCGAGGCCTCCGAACTCGAGCGCATCATGCAGCCGTTCGAGCAGGCCGATACCTCGATCAACCGGCGATACGGTGGCACGGGTCTGGGGCTCGCCATCTCGAAACACCTCATCGGCCTGATGGGCGGCCAGATTCGGATGTCCAGCACGCCGGGGCAAGGGACGGAGGTTTCGGTGGACTTGCCGCTGTTGGCCATCGAGCGACGCGCTGTTGTGCGGACAGGGGAAGTTTGCGCGAACCTCGACGGCCTCCGGGTGCTGTTGGCCGAGGACAACCCCGTCAACCAGATGATAGCGCAGGAATACCTCACTCATATGGGCTGCGTGGTCAATACCGTCGAGAACGGCAAGGAGGCCGTCGCGGCATGTCGCAACGCCACGTACGACATCGTCCTGATGGACTGTCAGATGCCCGAAATGGACGGACTGGCGGCGACCGTGGAATTACGCCGGATCGAATCCGACACGGGGAGCCGCCGCCTGCCGATCGTCGCCGTGACCGCTAACGCGTTCGAGGACGACCGCGAGAAATCCATGGCCGCCGGCATGGACGCCCACCTCAGCAAGCCATATACGGCGGCGGATCTCGAAATCACGCTGTTGAAATGGGGAGCACGACGCACCGACCCGAACGACGACGACCGCGGTGGCGCAAGCGGCGATTATCGCAACCTCAGGCTCGACGGGAGCGCCAAGCACTTCGGCAAAGACGCGGCCTGATCGCGGGGCTCCAGGCCCATACTGCCCCTCAGCCGAAATAGCTTTCGAGGAACTCGGCGTAGACGCGCGTCAGACGGTGGAGGTCATCGACGGCGCAGCGCTCGTCCACCTGATGAATCGTCTTGTTGATCAGGCCGAACTCGATCACCGGGCAATGGAAGTGGATGAAGCGCGCGTCGGAGGTGCCGCCGCCCGTCGACATGCGCGGCTTGAGGCCAGTGATCTTCGCGACCGCGCCCGACATGGTATCGACCAACTGGCCCGGCTCGGTGCGGAACACGTCGCCCGTGCCGCTGAAGGACAATTCCCAGCGCGCCTTCACGTCTGCGGCAACCGCCTCGCAGATGGCACGGACATGGGCCTCGACTTTCGGCCGCGTCCATAGATCGTTGTAGCGGATGTTGAGTTTGGCGCGGGCTTCCGATGGGATCACGTTGGTCGCGGTGTTGTTGACCGAGATCACCGTGACCTCGAGGCTCGACGGCTCGAAGTGTGCGGTGCCGTTGTCGAGCGGCGTGGACGACAGCCGGTCGATCATGCGCGCCAACTTCGGCACGGGGTTCTCTGCCGTGCGGGGATAGGCGGCGTGGCCCTGTTTGCCGAGTACGACGAGTTCGCCGTTGAGGCTGCCGCGGCGGCCGATCTTCAGCTCGTCGCCGAGTGTGTCGAGGCTCGACGGCTCGCCGACGACGCACGCATCCATGCGCTCGCCCTTGACTTTCATCCACTCGAGCACCTTGACGGTGCCGTTGATCGAGGGGCCTTCCTCGTCGCCGGTGATGAGGAAAGAGATCGCACCGGGCACGCTGCCGCCGCGCTTGCCGATGTAGTCCAGCGCCGCGACCGCGAAGCAGGCGATGGCGCCCTTCATGTCGATCGCGCCGCGGCCCCACAGCACGCCCTGCTCGATCACGGCGTCGAAGGGGGGATGCGTCCACGCCTTCTCGTCGCCGGGCGGCACGACGTCGGTGTGGCCGGCGAAACAGAGGTGCGGACCGTTGGTGCCGATGCTGCCGAAGCGCGCGTAGAGGTTGTCGACGTCGGGCGTGCCCTGATGCGTGAACGGCAGCCGGTGGCACTCGAAGCCGGCCGGGGCTAGCAGCGACTGCAACAGCGTCAGCGCGCCGCCCTCCGCCGGTGTCACGCTGCGGCAGCGGATCAGCGCCTGGGCGAGCGCGACGGGGTCTTTTCTCAAGGTGGCGAGGTCGGGCGTGGTGGTCATCGGGCTTCGGCTCGGATGATTGTGGACGGGGGCAATATAAGCAAAGCAGCCGGTGTTGCCAGCTCGAAAGCGGTCAGTGCTACGGCAAGGCTCACTCGGGAACGCTGCCGAGGGGATCGGCGCCGTAGCGGTTGTCGCCCTGCGTCCCGCGCTGGAAGCCGTTCTCGAACAGGGCCCAGAGGAACCCGATCGCGGCTGCGACCATGATGAGTTTTTCGACCGGGTCCATCACGTCGGGATCGAGCAGATAGCCATGATAGTTGGCAACGATGAACGCCGTCATGGCGGCGCCGAGCGCGTAGCCGACCCATGAAGGCCAGTCGCGATCGTTGAACCGCTTGATCGAAATGGCGGTGGAAGGCCAGGCGAACAGGAGGCTCCAGATCGTCGAGGAAAGCGACGGCGGACGCACCTTGCCGCCTTGGCTGGTCAGGCCCTCGAAATCGAAGACCGTGGCGCCGACCACCGTGATCGCCATCAGCGCCACCAAGCCGAGCCAGTATTCCTGGCGGCTGATGCGCCCTTGCGGCGACAGGAAGTAATCCGAAAGGGTCCAGGCCGTGTGATAACGATTTTAGCCCGCCCAAGGGCCCCTCAGGTTGGCCTAGGATAACCCGGGAGCGCCGTACAGAGCAATATTTTCCGAC
Organism: Devosia equisanguinis; assembly: GCA_945901835.1. Taxonomy (GTDB): domain Bacteria; phylum Pseudomonadota; class Alphaproteobacteria; order Rhizobiales; family Hyphomicrobiaceae; genus CAMDPA01. The sequence continues at coordinate 7,921 of CAMDMH010000122.1, forward strand.
CGCGCTCGAAGGGGTCTGTCGGTCGGATGACCTCACTGGTCAACCTCGTGG
>CAMDMH010000123.1 GCA_945901835.1 Devosia equisanguinis
TTTCATTTGCACTCGGCCTCAACCTGCCGGTCGGATATGCATGGACGCCCGTGCTGCGCATGCTCGGGATCGGCTGAGGCGATGGACATCATCAACGGTCTCGTCCAGGGCTTCTCGGTGGCGCTGCTGCCGGTCAACCTGATGTGGTGCTTCGCGGGCTGCTTCCTCGGCACGATCGTCGGCATCCTGCCGGGGCTGGGACCAGCGGCGACGATCGCGATGCTGATGCCGCTGACCTACGGCATGAACCCGGCGAGCGGCATCATCATGCTCACCGGCATCTACTACGGGGCGAAGTATGGCGGCTCTACGACATCGATCCTGCTCAACATTCCCGGCGAGTCCTCGTCGGTCGCGACGTGCCTCGACGGCTATCAGATGGCGCGCAACGGCCGCGCGGGTGCCGCCCTCGGGATCGCTGCCATCGCCTCGTTCATCGCAGGCACTGTCGGCGTCGTCCTGCTGACGCTGATGGCGCCGCCGATCGCGCAGATCGCGCTGTCGTTCTCCAGCCCGGAATACTTCGCGTTGATGCTGCTGGGGTTGTCGCTCGTGGTGCTGCTCTCGGGTGCCTCGATCGTGAAGGGCGTGCTGTCGCTGCTGATCGGGTTGTGGCTGACGAGCATCGGCACGGATCTGTTCACGGCTGAAGCCCGCTACGTGTTCGGACAGACGGTGCTGGTCGGCGGCATCGACTTCATGGTCGTCGCGATCGGCGTGTTCGCGCTGTCGGAGGTGCTGTCCTCGATCGAGAACCGCGACGAGACGCAGGTGTTGCCGGTGCCGCGCGGCATCCTCAATCTGCTGCCGACGTGGGAAGAGTTGAAGGCGTGCCGGTTCGCGTTCGTCAATGGCTCGCTGGTCGGTTTCTTCGTCGGCGTGCTGCCGGGGGCGGGCTCGACCATCGCGTCGTTCATCTCGTACGGCATCGAGAAGGCCGTCTCGAAGCATCCTGAGAAGTTCGGCACGGGCGTGCCGGAAGGCGTAGCCGCTCCCGAGGGCGCGAACAATGCGGACTCGGGCGGCGCGCTGGTCCCGCTACTGACGCTCGGACTGCCCGGCGGAAGCGCTACCGCGATCATGCTGTCGGCCCTGGTGCTGTGGGGCGTGAAGCCCGGCCCCCTCATGATGGAGGAGCACCCGGAGGTGTTCTGGGGGCTCGTCGCGTCGATGTACATCGGCAACGTGATGCTGCTGGTGCTGAACCTGCCGCTGGTACCGGTGTTCGCGCAGATCCTGCGCATTCCCGTATTCGTGCTGTTCCCGATGATCCTGGGGATCGCGATGGTCGGCGCGTACTCGGCGTCGGGGCGAATCTTCGATCTCGCGCTGCTCGCGGGCTTCGGGCTGCTCGGCTATCTGATGGTGAAGTTCCGCTATCCGACCGCACCGCTGATTCTGGGGTTCGTGCTCGGCGACGCGATGGAGCGGGCGCTGCGGCAGTCGCTGATGATGAGCCAAGGAGATATCGGCACGTTCCTGGAGCGGCCGATCGCGGCTGGCATGCTGGTACTTGCCGCACTCGTTTTGTTGACACCGCTGCTCGGCTACTTCAACCGTTGGCGAACGAAAGCGATCGAAGGCGGTTGAGCACGCCCGCCTCTTATCATTCAAGGGAGAGCTGCCTCATGTATGCAAACCGGCGCACAATAAGTGCCATCCTGTGCGGATTAGCGGCCGTGGCTGCGACTCCCGCTTTCGCGCAGTTCCAGCCGACGCGGCCGATCGAGATCGTCGCGCACGGCGGACCGGGCTCTGGCAACGACGGCTTCGCGCGCACGCTGGCGGCGCTGTTCGAGAAGGAGAAGCTGGTCAACGTTCGCATCCAAGTGTCGAACAAGCCGGGCGGCGGCAGCACGACGGCGTCCGCCTATCTCGCTGGCAAGGCGGGTGACGCTCACACGCTCGGCGTGTTCACGAACATCTGGCTGACCGATCCGCTGGTGCAGCAGGCGGCTCAAGTGAACCTCTACAAGACGCTGACGCCGGTTGCCCGCGTTGTGATCGAGCCGGGCCTGTTCGTCGTGCGCGCGGATGCGCCATGGAAGACGCTCAAGGATTTCATCGAGGACGCCAAGGCCAATCCCGGCAAGCTCAAGATGTCCGGTGGGTCGATCACGGCGCGCGAGAATCTGGTGCGCCAGATCCTGATGAAGCAGACCGGCGCGAACTACGCGTTCATCTCGTTTCCTTCGGGCAGCGAGCGGATGGCGGCGCTGCTCGGCGGCCACGTCAACCTGATGATGATCGATCCGGGCGAAGGCATCGAGCAGGTGCGCGCGGGCAAGCTCAAGGTGCTCGCACAGCTCGCCGACAGCCGGATCCCCGCGTTCAAGGACGTGCCGACGGTGAAGGAAAGCGGCTACGAGTTGCCAAAGATCCCGCAGATCCGCGGTGTCGTCGGCCCGCCGAACATGCCGACGGACGCGCTCGCCTACTATGAGGGACTGTTCAAGCGGCTGGCGGCGTCGGCTGGCTGGAAGCAGTACATCGAGAGCAACTACTTCGAGGATGGCTATCTGTCGGCGGCAGCTTCGAAGAAGTTCCTCGAGGAATACGAGGCCGACATCCGCGTGCAGTTGCAGGCGACCGGCGCGAAGGTGGTTCGGTAGCGGTGAAGGCGCCCTCCCCCCCTCCGCCCCTTCGGGGCACCTCCCCCACAAGGGGGGAGGAGAAAGACGCAGTCGAACGCACGCTCGTGCGGCGCGGGGATATCGCTGTCCTCGAGGTGCTGGCCCAGGGACCGGCGAAGGCGCCGTTGGTCGTGCTGTTGCCGTCGCTGGGGCGAGGGGCGGAGGACTTCGATCCGATCGCCGAGGCTTTGGCGGCGGCGAGGTTGCGTGTGCTTCGGCCGCAACCAAGAGGGATCGGGCACAGCCATGGGTGCGCCTATCAGGATCTCGAGGATTGCGCCGAGGATATCGCGGCGGTGATCGAGGGGGATGGCGGCCGGCCTGCATTTCTCGCTGGACATGCGTTCGGCAACCGGGTCTCGCGCCTGCTGGCGACGGACCGGCCCGATCTCGTCGCGGCGGTTTCGCTGATCGCGGCCAACGTCGGACACGCGCCGAGCCCGCCACAAGTGCGCGCCGCAATCCGCAACAGCGCCAATCCGGAACTGCCGCGCGAGGAACGTCTGGAGGCGCTGCGGTTCGCGTTCTTCGCGCCGGGCAATGATGCGGAAGCCTGGCTCGAAGGCTGGTATCCGCATGCGCTGGCGCATCAGCGGGTCGCGGGCGATCGCACGCCACGCACGCGCGATTATGCTGGCGGCGGAAAGCCGATCCTCTATCTGCAGCCGATCCATGACCCGTTGGCGCATGTCGAGGACGCGGAAACCTTCCGGCGCGAAAACGGCAGCCGCGTCAAGGTCGTGATCGTACCGAATGCCAGCCATGCTGCGATCGCCGAGCAGCCGGACTTCATCGCACGCGAGCTTATCGCTTATGCTGCGCAAGTCTGGCCGGGGATGAGGATCGGCTGAAATCGGGGGATCGCGATGCAAGCCGACGCACCTGTTCGCACGCCGCCGCTCGTGCCTGCTATGTTCTTCGGCATGGTGCTCGGCGTCGGTGGGCTCGGCAATGCGTGGCGCGTGGCGTGCCGCGTGTGGGACCTGCCAACAGTGATCGCCGACGTGCTGTGCCTCGCGGCCATCGCGATCTGGCTGGTGTGGACGGTGCTGTTCGCCTGGAAGTGGCTTGCCGCGCCAAGCCCTGCGCGCGCAGAGATCACCGAGCCGACGCTGCTGTTCGCCGTCATCCTGGTGCCGATGGGCGCGATGATCGCGAGCCTGTGCGCGAAGCCTTACGCGCCTGACCTCGCGTGGTGGATGTTCGCTGCGGGCGCGCTCGGCACGTTCGCCTTCACGATCTGGTCGACGGGGCTCGTGTGGCAGGGCGGGCGTCCGCTGACGACAACGACGCCGGCGATCTACATGCCCAACGTCGGCGGTGCGCTTGTCGTGGCTCTCACCGCGCAGACGTTCGAGCATCCGGACATCGCGTGGCCGATTCTCGGTGTCGGGATGGCGTCGTGGCTGATCTGGGAGTCGGTCGTATTGCACCGGCTCGCGTCGGAGACGATGCCGGTCCATCAGCGCGCGACGTTCGGCATCCATCTGACGCCGAGTGCCGTTGCGAGCGTCGCCTATCTGACGATGACAGAGGGCCAGCCCGACCGGTTGGCGCAGATGCTTCTCGGCTACGCGCTGCTGCAGGCGCTGGTGATGCTCCGGCTGTGGCGATGGCTGGGCGAGCAGCCGTTCGTGCCGGCGACGTGGGCCTATACGTTCGGTATCGCGGCGCTGGCGATCGCGACGGCGACGTTCGTTGAGCGTGGCGGCACCGGCATTCTCGCGCAGATCGCACCGCTCATATTCGTGTTCGCGAACGTTTTCATCGGCGCGGTGATGGTGCGGACGGCAGTGCTGGCGGCGCAAGGGCGGCTGTTCCCCGTTCCGCAGTCGCCAGCCCAAGTGAAAACGCCGGCGTGACGATTTTTGTGGTTTGCGGCCCGATCCCCTTTATTCCTGCCCGTTCTTGTCGTCATCGGCGGCCGACACGGGCATGACGACGACGACCTTGCCGGAGGCGATGTCGACCTCCGGCACGAACTTGTCGGCAAAGGGGACGAGTTCGGTGTCCTTGCGGCCGGGAATGCGGATCTCGATGAGGTCGCCGGCGCCGTAATTCTGCACGGCGACGATCTCGCCGATTGGCGCACCGTCAGGCGCGACGGCCGCGAGACCGACGAGATCGGCGTAGTAGAACTCGTCCTCGTCGGGCTCGGGCAGTTTGTCCCGGGAGACATAGAGTTCGACGCCCTTCATCGCTTCTGCGGCGTTGCGGTCGGCGATGCCAGTGATGCGTGCGACGATGGCGCCTTTCGGCGTCATCCGCAGCACGCGCAGCTTGAAGGTGCGCGTGCCGGCCTTGTCGGATAGCGGGCCGTAAGAGCCGATGTTCTCGGGTACTTCCGCGAACGAATGCACCAGGACTTCGCCCCGGATTCCATGCGCGCCGACGATGCGACCGAGGAGGATCATGGCCGTGCGATACGCGATGACCGAACCGATTTGCTCCCCCCTCCGACGCTACGCGCCACCTCCCCCACAAGCGGGGAGGGGAAGCGTCGAGCGGATGCCGAGGAACGAAAGGTCATCACTCCGCGGGCGTCTCGGCGGCGGCCTTGGCGGCCTTAGCGGCGGCTTCCGCCTCGCGCTCCTGGCGCTTCTTGCCGGGCAGTGCCTTCTGCGGATTGTTGCGCGGCGTGCGCTTCATCAGGCTGTTCTGGTCGAGGAAGCGGGCGACGCGGTCCGTCGGCTGCGCGCCGACCGACAGCCAGTGCTTGGCGCGGTCGAGGTCGAGCTTGAGGCGATCGGCGTGGTCCTTCGGAAGCATCGGGTTGAAAGTGCCAATCTGCTCGATGTAGCGGCCGTCGCGCGGCGCCGACGCGGTCGCGACCACGATGTAGTAGTACGGGCGCTTCTTGGTGCCGCCGCGGGAAAGCCTGATCTTCACGGTCATTGGGAGTTCCTTTCGTTTCTCTTTCGTAGGTTGGGTCAAGCGAAGCGCGACCCAACATTCTCATGTGCGCGCCAAACTGTTGGGTCGCGGCCCGCCTAAAGCGGTCCTTGACCCAACCTACGGCACTACTTCTTCTTCCCCGGGAGCCCCGGGAAACCTGGAAACTTCATACCGCCGCCGGGGAGGCCCGGCATGCCCGGCAAGCCTTTCGGCAAACCGCCGGGCGGAAGGCCGAGGCCCTTCGGCATCTCGCCCTTCTTCATCTGTTCGATCTGCTCTGGTGTCGGCTGCGGCATGCCACCGCCACCCATGCCTCCGAAGAGCTTGCCCATCAGGCCGCGGTTCTTGCCCATCGACTTCATCATGTCCGCCATCTGGCGGTGCATCTTGAGCAGCTTGTTGTCGTCCTCGACCTTGGTGCCGGAACCTGCCGCGATGCGGCGGCGGCGTTTGCCGTCGATCAGCTTGGGGTTGCGGCGCTCGTGCTTCGTCATCGACGAGATCATCGCCGCCTGACGCTTCAGCATGTTCTCGTTGACGTTGGCGTCGGCCATCTGCGCTTTCATCTTGGCGACGCCGGGCATCATGCCCATGATGCCGCCGAGGCCGCCCATCTTCTGGACCTGCTTCAATTGATCGGCGAGATCGTCCATGTCGAACTCGCCCTTCTTCATCTTGGCCGCCATCGCCTCGGCCTTGGCGGCGTCGAAGTTGGCGGCGGCCTTCTCGACGAGGCTGACGATGTCGCCCATGCCGAGGATGCGGTTCGCGATGCGCGAGGGGTGGAAGTCTTCCAGCGCGTCCCACTTCTCGCCGGTGCCGATCAGCTTGATCGGTTTGCCGGTGACGGCGCGCATGGAGAGCGCCGCACCGCCGCGACCATCGCCGTCGGCGCGTGTCAGAACGATGCCGGTGATGCCGACGCGGCCCTCGAACGCCTTCGCGGTGTTGACCGCGTCCTGGCCGGTGAGGCTGTCGGCGACGAGCAGCGTTTCGTGCGGATTGGTTGCGCGCTTGACGTCGGCCACCTCGTTCATCAACGCTTCGTCGATGGTCGTGCGGCCGGCCGTGTCGAGCAGCACGACGTCGTAGCCGCCGAGGCGGCCGGCATCCATCGCGCGGCGTGCGATCTCGAGCGGCGTCTGGCCGGCGACGATCGGCAGCGTTGCCACTTCCGTCTGCGTGCCGAGCACGCGGAGCTGCTCCTGCGCTGCGGGACGGCGGGTATCGAGCGAAGCCATCAGCACGCGCTTCTTCTCGCGCTGCGTCAGGCGATAGGCGATCTTCGCGGTCGTCGTCGTCTTGCCTGAGCCCTGCAGGCCGACCATCAGGATGGCGAAGGGCGCGGGCGCATTGAGGTCGATGGGCGCTGCATCCGAGCCCAGCATCGCGACCATTTCGTCGTGTACGATCTTGACGACCATCTGGCCGGGCGTGACCGACTTCACGACCTCCTGGCCGACCGCCTTCTTGCGGACCTCGTCGACGAAGTTGCGGACCACGTCGAGCGCCACGTCGGCTTCGAGCAGCGCACGGCGGACCTCGCGCATCGCCTCGGCGACATCGCTGTCGGTCAGAGCACCGCGGCCGGTGAGCTTCGACAAAATCCCTGACAGGCGATCGGAAAGGTTCTGGAACATTTTATCGCTCGCGGCCGGTTCTCGCTTCGCTCGAGGCGTCCGCGGGGGCGCGCCAACGGCGCGACGCGCGTTCGCGCGTTTGCCTCGCGAGGCTCGGTAGAAGAAGCAGATATGGTTGCGTGTCGAAGCTCAAGGAAGATCCAGTAGGTCGAAGCCGCAGTAGCCTTCCAAACGAAAACACGCCCGCGGGCGAAACTCGCCGGCGAGCGGGGACCAGGTTGCATCGGCGGGCATCAGCCCAAAGCACACCCCGGCGGATCGTTGTCGAACGGTCCTGCTGTGGCGGGAGGTATGGGCGAGGGAGGCGGGGTTGTCAACAGGAGGTGAGCACAGGAGGTGAGCAGAGGAGGGCAGGAGGGGGCCAGAATGGGCCGCCACACAGTCGGTTGAGCGGCCTTCCGATCCCTCCCTCAGTGCTTTGGATTTCTGGGCGGGTTCGAGCCACATTGCGGCCGAGACGAATCGAGCCGTTGTGGAATAGAATTCATTACCAGCACGGTATCAGCCGCCGAACTTCAGACACGCGACTTGTATTTGCGTCGATCGCTTGGTTTTGGGGATGTTTCATCATGCGATTTGTTGAGCACGATGCCCGCCATCGGCATTGACGACACGACGAATGCGGTTCCCGTGTTGCGCTACCGTAACCCTGGATCGGTGGCTTCGGGTTGGTGCTGACGCTGTGGCGTCGGCGGCGAGGGGCGGGGCACCAGCAACGAAAATCGCGCAAGCTTCGCACTTCGCGGGGCTCGATCGCCCCGGCGCCGGCACCCCGACAGTGGCGGTGTCAGGCG
>CAMDMH010000124.1 GCA_945901835.1 Devosia equisanguinis
GGCCCCGCTTTGCAGGATCTCATCGCCGGCCACATCAACCTGACGTTCGACGGCCTCGGCTCCTCCGCTCCCGCGATCGGCGCCGGCCAGATCCGCGCGATTGCGGTTGCCGCTCCCGCACGTGTGCCGGCCTTTCCCAATCTGCCGACCGCGAAGGAGAGCGGCCTCGACGGCTATGACGTCGCGACCTGGTATGCCCTGTGGGCGCCGAAGGGCACGCCGGACGATATCGTCAAGCGCATGCGAGCGGAGGTAGCCTCGGCATTGAAGGAAACCTCGATCAAGGAAGCATGGGAGCGCAACGGCTCCGACGTTCCTTCCCTCGAAGGCGAAGCATTCGGCAAGTTCGTCGTGAGCGAGGTCGAGCGCTGGGGCAAGGTCGTCAAGGCCGCCGGCGTCAAACTCGAAGGCGGCTGATTTCAATCCCCATCCCATCGCTCTTCAGCGATGGGATGGGGTTTGGCTAGACCGAGCTCGTTTGCGGACAACGTTAGGCGCTGCTATCGTGCTGACATGGGTAAGATCGATGAGATTAAGCAGGCGATGCAGGCGCTGTCAGCCGACGAGCTGAAAGCTCTCCGCGAATGGCTTGGACGAACTCGAGGAACGACAGTTCGACGAGCGTCTTGAACGCGACGACAGGTCGGGCAAGCTCGATCAATTCGCGAAGCAGGCGATGGACAACATGAAGGCCGGTCGCGTCCGCGAACTCGCGTTGTAGTCGTAGGTCGGGTCGAGGAACGAGACCCGACAATTCCCTGCACGCCGGGTAATGTCGGATCGCGCTTTGCTTGACCCGACCTTCGCCGCGCCCGCTTCGACCACCACACCAAGCCCCTCCGAGCACCGCCATGCAGATCATCGACATCTACACGCACATCTTCCCCGACAGCTTCTTCAACGCCTTCACCAAGGCAGCGCCCAACCTCGGCCCCATCGGCACGCGCTTGCGCGGCGTGAAGCCGATCTTCGATCTCGACGTTCGCTTCCGTGAGATGGACGTGGCCGGCGATGGCTACTGTCAGATCATCTCGCTGCCCAACCCGCCGATGGAGGATGTTGCCTCCAAGGAAGTCGTCACCGAGCTATGCAAAGTCGCCAACGAGGCGATGGCCGAGCTGTGCGTGAAGCACCCCGGCCGCTTTCCCGCGTTCGCCGCCGCGATCAACATGCATGACCCGCAGGAGGCCGTGCGGGAAGGCCGCCGCGCTGTTAAGGATCTCGGCGCACGCGGCTGGCAGATCTTCACCAACGTCGCCGGCCGCCCGCTCGACCACCCCGACTACGAGCCTATTTTCGCCATGGCCGCCGAACTCGACCTGCCGCTGTGGCTGCACCCAGCCCGCACCGCCGACGACGTGTCCGACTACAAGTCCGAAAAGAAGTCGCGCTACGAGATGTGGTGGTGCTTCGGCTGGCCCTACGAAACGTCGGTCGCGATGTGCCGCCTCGTCTTCTGGGGCCTGTTCGACCGCTATCCCGATCTCAAGATCATCACGCACCATTGCGGCGGCTTCATCCCGTTCTACGACGGCCGCGTAGGCCCCGGTCTAGCCGTGCTCGGCAGCCGCACCTCGGGCGAGGACTACTCGCAGGTACTGCCGTCGCTGAAGCGTCCGCATGCCGAGTACTTCAAGAAGTTCTACGGCGACACCGCGATGTTCGGCGGCACGTCCTGGTTCGGCACCGGCTACGACTACTTCGGCGCCGACCACATCGTGTTCGCGACCGACGCCCCCCTCGGCCCGATCAAGACCACCATCGACGCCCTCCAGGGCCAGGGCCTCGCCAAACCCGAACTCCAGAAGATCCTTTCGGGGAATGCGCGGCGTCTGCTGAAGCTATGAAAGAGGCCAATCGTAGGGCGGAATAGCGCAGCGTATTCCGCCACGGATATGATGTCGCCAGTGATCCGTGAATATTCCGGGAGTGCACCACTTCCGGACCGCTCTGCGGTCCAACGGCACGAACGTGCCGCGGCGCCCGTGCGCCAACCCGACAAAAGCTCTTTGGAGGAGGCAACCACTTCCGACCGGCTCTGCCGGTCGAGGCCGCGAACGCGCCCCGGCGCCAGTGCGCCGTACTGAAGCAAGATGGTACCGCCTCCCGGGGTTGAACCGGGGACCTCTAGATCCACAATCTAGCGCTCTAACCAACTGAGCTAAGGCGGCTGCCAGGGCAATGCCCGTGTCCGCGCAGGAAAGGCGCGACGGACAGGTGCGCTAGATAGCGCCGAACTCCGCCCCGCGCAACACTGATTGCGTGCCGATCGCGTGCCCCCCTTTAACCGACGACCATCACACACAGCCGCTTGGGTCCGTGCGCGCCCAGAACCGGTATGCCGCCGATGTCGGCTGATCGTGAAGGTCCCGAGATCAGGTTGAGCGTGCGCGGCATCGCCCCGGCCCCGGAGCCCCCTGTGCGCAGCCGCGCCACCGCGTCTTCCAAAGGCCCGACGATATCGCCGCGCTGGACGACCACGATGTTGTTTTCCGGCAGGAAGCTCAGCGTCACCGGGTTGTCGGCCCCCGACGCGACGACCAGCGTGCCGGTCTCAGCCACCGCCGCCAGCGCATGCGTCACGCCGGTCATATCCGTCCGCTCGGCCGGCCCGCGAGCAACGTCGAGCTGGGCCTCGCCCGACCACGTCAGGTCGACCAGCCGCGCATCCGCCCCGATCCGCACCCGCTGCGGGAGATTGTGCCGACGCAGGTAGCCCGCGATCGCCGCAGGTAGCTCGGAAGGGGACGCCACCGCCACCAACTCTCCGCCGGCCATCTCGACCCAGCGCTGCAGCACCGCGGCAAGCTCTTGCGGCGACTTTCCTGCCACCCGCTCCGGTACGAGATGCCGCTGATGGCCAGCGAGACGCGCAGCCACGGTTGCGCGGCGCTCGGCCTCGGTTCCTTCGTTGACGACAGGCGAACCGGCCGCCACACCGGCCCGCACCTTCGCCATGATGCTCGCTCTGCTGCTCATCGCTCCACCCCGCGCTGGCGCTCGGCCCACAGCTGCTGGAACGTCCTCCCTTGAGGCGCTGGGAAATCGCGATGCCGCGTCCAGCCTCCCGCCATCGGCAGCCAGCCGAACCGTCCGCGCCGCCGCCCCATCGCTCCGAGCGCCGCGATCCCGAGCCGCGCTAGCAGATGATAGAGGCGAGGCCGTCGTGCGATGGCAGCCCACATCCCCAGGCCCGCCCGGTACACGCCGCTCGTGCTCCCCTCGCTGCCCGCCGCGAAATCCGTCTCCCGATGGTGCCGCATCAGCTTCGGCAGCGGGATTTTCATCGGGCAGACCTGTTCGCACCGCCCGCAGAAAGTCGACGCGTTCGGCAGATGCGCCGTCTCCTTTACGCCGAGTAGCGAAGGGTTGAGCGCCGCACCGAGCGGTCCCGGATAGACCCAGCCGTAGGCATGCCCGCCGATCGCGCTGTAGACGGGGCAGTGGTTCATGCACGCGCCGCAGCGGATACAACGCAGCATCTCGCGCATCTCGCCCTTGAGCATCTCGCTGCGCCCATTGTCGACGAGCACGACATGATACGCCTCGGGACCATCGGGATCGCCGGCACGGCGCGGCCCCGTCGACAGCGTCGTGTAGCAGGACATCTCCTGCCCCGTCGCCGAACGCGCCAGCAGCCGCAGCAGCGTCGCCAGATCCTCCAGCGTCGGCACCACCTTCTCGATCGACGTGACGACCACGTGCGTCTTCGCCAGCGACTGCGTGAGATCGCCGTTGCCCTCGTTGGTCACGATCACGGACGAGCCCGTCTCCGCAACGAGAAAATTTGCACCGGTGATGCCGACGTCGGCCGTCAGGAACTTCTCCCGCAGGATCTGCCGCGCTTCCGCGACGAGTTGTGGCGCTTCGTCAAGCACGCGATCCCGCGGCAGCTTCGTGTGCAGCCGCCGGAAATCCGCCTCGACCTGCCCCTGCGTCAGATGGATGGCCGGCGCGATGATGTGGCTCGGCCCCTCGTGTCGGATCTGCAGGATGTACTCGCCCAGATCGGTCTCGACGACCTCCATACCGGCCGCTTCCAGGTGCGCGTTGAGGCCGATCTCCTCCGACACCATGGACTTGCCCTTGGTGACGATCTTTACGCCCGCGTCGCGGCAGATGCCCAGGATGATCTCGCGCGCTTCGGCCGCGTCTGCAGCCCAGTGGACCTTCGCGCCGGCCGCAGTGGCGTTCTTCTCGTAGGCTTCGAGATAGAGATCGAGATGCCGCAGCGCGTGGTCGCGGATGTCGCGGCCGACGTCGCGCAGCGCTTCGAACTCCGGCAGCCGCTCGTACGCCGCCCGCCGCTGCGCCACGAGACTGCCGTCGAGCCCCTTGAGCGCTCGCTGCAACTCACCGTCGACGAGTGCGTCGGCGACGTTCGCCTTGAAAGCCTGTGTTCTGATCTCCATGCCCACGCTTATAGCCGCGGCGGGCGGGGCGCGGCAATGTGGGAGGGACCGCAAATACGACCTCAAACTTTCTTCTTCCCCCGCGCCTCCGCTTCCCGCCGCGCGATGTAGATCGACGCCGCGACGATCACGCACATGCCCAGAATACTCCACCGGTCCGGCATCTCGTCGAACAGCGCGAAGCCCAGCACCGCTGCGATCGGCAGCCGCAGGAAATCGAACGGCGCGACGATCGTCACTTCGGCGGCGTCGTAGGCGCGCGCCAGCCAGTCCTGCCCGGCAGCGCCGAACAGACCCGCGGCGAACAGCCAGCCCCACTGCACCAGCGTCGGCGTCTGCCACGTGGCGATCGCGGGAACGAGCAGCATCAGCGTGCCGAACAGGAAGAAATAGAACACGATCCGCGTCGGCGGCTCGGTTGCGCTGAGGCGCTTCAGCGTGATCATCGCCAGTGCGGTGAGCAGCGCACTGGCGAGCGCGATCAGCGAGGCCGGTTCGATCCCGCCATGCGGCTTCACGATCAGCAGCACCCCGGCGAAGCCCACGACGGTCGCCGCGATCCGGCGCAGGCCCGCGATCTCGCCCAGGATCAGCGCCGACACGATGATCGACCACAGCGGCGAGGTGAACCCCAGCACCATCGCGTCGGCGAGCAGCAGCTTCGACAACGCATAAACCAAGCAGACGAAGGCCGCGACGCCGAGAAACGAGCGCATCGCGTGCCCGAGCGGACGCTGTGTCTTCAGGCCGTCAAGGCCGACCCGCATCATCCACGGTACCATCAGCAGGAGCGCGAACGCCGTGCGCCCGATCGCGACCACGAACACCGGCAATTCCTGCACGAGATGCTTGACGACGGCGAACATGAGCGTCAGCGCGACCACTGCCGCGAGCATCCAGAGGATGCCCCGCAGGTTGTTCAGGGTTGGGCTGTAGGGCGTGGAGCGTGGCTGCAGGACGTGTTCCTCGAAGATAGTGCGGGAGGGACAGGACGCCGCAAGCTCTACGACTCCGCTGCAGTTGTCACGGGGGAGCGGGGCGCACCTCCCCTCAATTCGAAGCGGGCTTCAAAGCGAGCGCCTTCGCGAGCACCGCATTGTCCTTGATCTCCTTCGCGATCAGCGCACCGAACGCGTCCAGTTCGAGCGGCATCGGCACGATCCCGTTCGGCTCGAGCTTGGCCGCAACGCCGGGCTCCTTCACGGCCGCCGCGATCTCGCGCGCCAGACGTTCGAGGATCGGGCGCGGCGTACCGGCGGGCGCGAGCATGCCGACCCACGGCTCGTAATCGGAATCCTTGAAGCCGAGTTCGAGCGTCGTCGGCACGTCGGGCAGCGCCATCAGCCGTTGCCGCTGACTGACCGCGAGCGCCCTGAGCTTGCCGTCGCGGATGAACGGGATCGCCGTGCCGACGGGGCACATATAATAGTCGATGCGTCCGGCGATGACCTCCGTGATCGCTTCCGAGCCGCCCTTGAACGGCACGTGCGCGGCCTCATAGCCCGCGCTCAGGCGGAATCGCTCGGCGGCGAAATGCACGCCGCTGCCGACGCCTACGGACGCGAAGTTCAGCGGCTTCTTGCCCGACTTGGCGAACGTGACGAATTCCGCCAGCTTCTTGTAGGGCTCGGACGGGTTGACGATCATCGTGCTCGGCAGGCCGCCGAGGATGGCGACGGGCGCGAGATCCTTGACGGTGTCGTAGGAGAGCTTGTCGTAGATCGCGGGCGTCACCGTCAGCGCGGACGAAGTGACGAGCAGCGTGTAGCCGTCGGGCTCGGCCTTGGCGACGAACGCGGTGCCGGTGGTCGAGCCAGCGCCCGGCCGGTTCTCGATCACCATCGATTGCCCGAGCTTCGCGCCGACCTGTTCGAGCAAGATCCGCGGCACGATGTCGGTGCCGCTGCCCGGCCCGAACGGCACGATGACGCGGATCGGCTTGGACGGCCAGCTTTGCGCCGTAGCAAGTCCGGTAAGCGCCACGGAAAGGCAGGCCGACAGAACGAGGCGGGGAAGCATGGAGGTCTCCAGACGAAGAATGAAGCAATGCTCAATATGCGTCGCCCCTCCGCCGATGCAAGCGCAGCTCTTGGGCACGGGACGCCGAAAGATCGGGCAGATGGGATTGACCAGCGAAGGTGTGCCCAACAATGCGGGTCGAGGGACGCGTCCCTCGTCGGGGTTGCAAGGGACGAGGCCCCTAGCATGGCCGTCAGGCCATCTCAGCGCTCTCGACAAGCACCAACCCCACCAAATCCGGTTGACGCCACCGCCCGCCTCGATCATAACTGCCTCCGTTCGCGAGGGCTGAGAGGCTCCCGCGCAAGAGGCGCTGCCCGAGGCTCATGGCCCGGATGCGGGGGCAACCCGGCATCTGGAGGCCGAGATCAAGTTCGTGAGATTCGCTCGCGGCGCCACAGGGCGCGGTAAAAACGCTGAAGGATCAGCTATGTACGCAGTCATCAAGACGGGCGGCAAACAGTATCGTGTTGCCCAGGACGACGTGTTGGAAATCGAGCGGCTGGCCGGCGACGCCGGTGGCACTATCGAGTTCACCGAAGTGCTCATGGTGGGCGAAGGCGAGAGCGTCAAGTTCGGCATGCCGCTGGTTGCAGGCGCGAAGGTTACGGCGGAGCTGGTCGAGCAGACCCGCGGCCCCAAGCTGATCGCCTTCAAGAAGCGCCGCCGTAAGAACTCGCGCCGCAAGAAGGGCCATCGCCAGGATCTCACCAAGGTGCGGATCACCGGCATCTCGGCCTGATCGGCAGGCGAGGCAAAGAGAATTCGAGAGGGCGCGGTTCGCGCTCTGTGAGTGATACAACCCGGCGCACCTGACCCAAGGGCAATCCCCGCCAGGTCAGCGCAGCGCCACGATCAGGACAGGGGACCGACTATGGCCCAGAAGAAAGCAGGCGGTTCATCCCGCAACGGCCGCGACAGCAACCCGAAGATGCTGGGCGTCAAGCGTTATGGCGGCCAGGAAGTGCTCGCCGGCAACATCCTCGTTCGTCAACGTGGCACCAAGTGTCATCCGGGCGACAACGTCGGCATGGGCCGTGACCACACGATTTTCTCCAAGATCAATGGCGTCGTCGAGTTCCGCCGCCGCAGGAACGACCGGGTGTTCGTCTCGGTCAAACCCATCAAAGCCATAGCAGCAGAATAACGCGGCGAGATGCCAAATGGCTCGCCGCAGGTCCCCAGGACCCCAGCGGTGAGCCCTACAGATCGGTCACCCGGACGTTATGTCCGAGACATAGATCTCCGGCTCGGCGAGGAGGGCGATGGGAAACCATCCGCCCTTTTTGCATTTTTCGCAGCCGGAGTGATCGACATGACCCCGCTCGACGACGCAACTGCCGTGTTCCCGGATCTGTTTCGTGACGAAGTCTTCCGCCTCGAGACCCGGCGTCTCTGGTTGCGGTGGCCGACGCTCGCCGACGCGCAGGCACTGCATTCGGTTGCGTGGCGCGAGGCGCTCGCCCGCAACGCGG
>CAMDMH010000125.1 GCA_945901835.1 Devosia equisanguinis
CCGCAGGAATTTGGAACCTTGGTTGCGTTGTGAGTGTTCGTTCTTGGTCGAGGGATCGATTCGCGCGTGCAAGGTGATAGCCGATGCTTTCGCCTGCGGCGGTCGTTCTTTCAGGTCGAGGCTCGATGTTCGGGCCTTCTGAGGAGTGCAGCAAACGATGCCATTCGATACACATGCCATGGATTGTTCCACAGCTGACGAGCGGACCGCCTTTACGGGGCTCGAAGGCGTCGAGGAATTCGCGAAGTCGCACGCGCTGCAGATTCTGCGTGAGCTGGGCCATGGACCTGAGTTCGGAGCGCTGATGCGTCTTGCCGAGATCGTCGAGGCACAAGAGGCCGCCATCAAAGCCGCCGCGCAGTATCCCCAACCAATTGTGAGCGCCGTTTGGAGAACCGGCGCGAATCAGTTGGTGGTCTTACCAGTGATGCGCGTTGCGGCCGAGGGTGTCAGTCCGGTCGATTGCATGAGTGAGCGGCGTCATCCGCGCTCGTAGCAATGGAATACATCCGGATAGATCATGGCTTTGTCGAAACCGTTCACGCCGCCGGAGGTGTTTCTCCTCGCCGATCATCTCGACGCCGTACTGGCGGCTGGCGAGGATCTGCAGAAGCTCGAAGTCGATATCGAAGCCGTGCGCCGGAGCGACGGCGTCACCGGGCCGTGGGATCGCTTCGCCGATCTGATCGGACAAGCGCGGCTCTATGAACTCACCATCGTGTCGCGTGTGCTGCAGGCGCGTACGCGCGCGCGCGAACTCGCGCACGTGCTCGGGCGGAAAGGCGATATCTTCGCTGGCCTGCTCGAATTGTTCGCAAGCGGTACGTCTGTCCTGGAAGACGCGACGGCGGAACTCGCCAACCGCAGCGGCAACGATTTCGACGGCAGTCTCGATCCGCTGGCTTATCTGAGGACCCGGAACGTGGTGCCCGCGGACGCGGGTTCCATTCTCGGTTTGAGGAAGCTCGTGATCGGCGACGGCTTCATGGTGGCCCGGCGCATCGAACTGGGCCCGCTGCTCGATATGGCAGCGGCCCTGCTCGACGTGCTCGATGTGACCTACTGCCTCTTCGAGGAAGAGACGCGCCACGACCTGACCGACGTCACGTTGCCGTTCGGCGATGTCGTGAATTCGCAAGACGAGGAACCGTCGCGGCAGCCGGCAGGAAGCCTTGCCGACGAGTACGAGTTGACGGCGCGGCGCTGAGGCGTGGCAACTACTCTGCGAACCGGCTGATCGTCATCTTCGCCGTCGAAATATGCGTTGGCAGGATTTGGCACCCGTGCGGTGGAAATGCGCGAGCGCTGTTGGCTCTCGATGCTTGCAAGCTCGACATTGCCGGGGCGGATGCGAACGCGGCGCGGCTGCGCTGTGGCGTCGCTGGCGGCTTCGGGTTTCGCCGCTCTAGCGACGCGTGTCGTGGCGGCGACCTTCGGGGCGGCTTTCGATTTCGCCGTCGTTCGCTTTTCTTCTCGGGCTGGTCTGGCGACTTTGGCGACCTGAGCAGCGCGAATGGTCTTGGCAGGCGAGCGCAACTTCGTACGCGCCGAGGCGACCTTGGCCTTCGGGGTGCCGATGGCATTTTCCGCTGGAGCCAGCGTAGCCTCGCTCCGCGAGGTGGATGCTGCCGCCGCCACTTCTTCGGTCGATGCGGCCGGCGCTGCGGCGGTGATGCTCACGGGAGCCGTGACTTCAAAGACAGTTTCTTCCGACCATGCTGCGACTGCGGCGACGGCGGCCGGCATCGCGGGGACAACCGGTGCTGATGCCGGTGCTGCAGGGATCTGGCCCGCGCGGGCATCTATCTCACGCTCCGCGGCGATGTTGCCGGGCAGGCCGGCGACCAGCGTGGTCGCCGCAGGCATCTGAATGCCCATCGTACGGTTTGCCGCTGCCAATGCCATCTCGAACGTCGCATGCGTGCCGATCGGTCCGGGTACCGCTGCGTAGCGCCGGCCCTTGCGGTAAGTGACGTCTTCTTTCGTCTGTGCACGCACGATCTCGACCTGGAGCTTTGCGACGCCCTGGCGCGCAAAGCCGAGACGCTCGGCGGCGGCGCGGGAAACGTCGAGCGTGCGGTTGCCCCAGTACGGACCAGCGTTATTGACGCGAAGGACGGCGGACTGTCGGGTCGATGGATTCCAGGCGAGGATCACCGTACCGTTGGGCAGCTTAGGGCTTACTGCGTTATCGGGCATACCGGCACGGGACCATTCGCCCGAAGACGTCAGGTTGGAGGGATTGAAGCGGTCCTTCTTGGGATCGTCGTAGTGCGACGCGTGGAGGACCATCCGTTTACCGACTGCGCGGCGGGTTTCATCCAGCGTCATTATGCGATGGCATACGCGATAGAAGCAGTAGGTCTTGCCTGGAGTCTTGGCCTCGGCCTGGGATACGGCAAAAGGACCGGCCGGCCAGAACATCGCGAAGGCCGCTGCCGCGAGGGCCACCACCGATGTCGCTGCCGAAGTCTTCGGGTGACGGCGAGCCTGCAGGTCAGCTGTGGGCAGGTCTGCTGGGGACTGTAATCGGCTCAGCATCGACTTCTCCTCGCGCGATCAACCGGCGGTTCTGGCTGCGGCCGGAATGGTTACCGGCACCCTAGCCAAACGCGGTTGACCGCAAAGAAGGCGGGAGAAGCGACACGTTAACGATCAATTGGTTAACGCGTTGCGGCGCCAGGTCGCGGGGGGGGCGCCTGGATGGAAAGGCACTAACGATCTGATGTTCAAAAGTAACCGGCGTCCCGGAGTTTAACTTTCAAGCCCGCCGCTGCTTCCTCTAGCCGCAGCTCGTCCGTGCACCGCAAAACGAGCTGGTTGACTGGTTTTCCGTCGCGCTGAGAGGGATAGCTGCCCATGGAAACGTCGGGAAACAGCTTCTGATGCGCGCCGAACTTTTCGGCGATGGCGCCTTCCGGATGGTTCAAGTCGATCGCCTGCGAGATCATCTTGCGGCCCGTTTTCAGACGCGGTGTGACGGCTTCCAGCATCGCCTGCATGATGTTGGGCACGCCGGCCATCGTGATGACGTTGCCCATCATGAAGCCCGGGGCAATCGACACCTTGTTCTCGATCAGGTCCGCACCGAACGGAATGCGCGCCATGCGCAAGCGGCCCGGTGTGATCTCGCGGCCGCTCGCCTTGTAGTAAGGCAGGAGGAGGTCGAGCGCGCGCTGGTCGACGTCGATGCCGACGCCGAAGGCCTTGGCGATGCAGTAGGCGGTGATGTCGTCGTGTGTCGGTCCGATGCCGCCGGTCGTGAAGACGTAGTTGAAGCGCGCTCGCAGTGTGTTCACGGCGGCGACGATCTCGTCCTCGATATCGGGGACGATGCGGACCTCGCGGAGCTGGATGCCGACGGCTGTGCAGTGATCCGCGATCCAGCCGATGTTCCGGTCCTTGGTGCGGCCGGACAGGATCTCGTCGCCGATGACGAGGATGGCGGCGGTGACTGTGTCGGTGGCAGTATCGGCTGCAGCGGCCATGAGTCATTCCTTCTCGTGCGCTTTCAACCAACCTTTAAGGTGAAAATCGCAAATGGCCAACGATCCTTCTGGCGGGTTTTCAGTCAGGGCATCGCGCGGCGCCGCAACGGTTGCCGGCGAGCCGGCGAGCATGGCAATATTCCGGCATTGTCGAAGAGATTTTCGGGGTATCGGCATATGCGCAAGCTCACTGTGTTGACGGTGCTGGCAGGTCTGACGGCGGGTGCAACGGCTTACGCGGCCGATCCGCTGATCTGCACCATCTCGGAGTGCAAGGGGTTCGCGCCCAAGGCGCCGCTCGCTCTCCGCGGCGCGCCGATCAACAGTTGGGCTCGCAGCGAATTGTGGGGCTTCACCGAAGAAGTCCTCCAGTCGGTCGGGCTGCAAGCCAACTTCGAGTTGATCGAGACGGACGTAGTGCCGAACGCTGCGGCCGTGATCTACGAAAAGCGACGTGTGCTCGGCTATAATCCCCAGTGGCTGAAAGCGTATGAACTTACGAGCCGTTGGACGATGTACGGGCTCCTCGCCCACGAGATCGGCCACCATCTGCAGGGGCACACGCTGCTGGAAGGCGGGTCCAAACCGCCGACCGAACTCGAGGCGGATCGCTTCGCGGGCTTCGTTCTGGGCAAGCTCGGTGCGACCGAAGCGGACGCCGTTTCGCTCTGGCTGACGCTGCCCGATTCTGCGAGTGCGTCGCATCCGGGAAAATCCGAGCGGGTCGCCGTCGTGAAGGAGGGGTGGCGGAAGGCGACTGGTGCTGCGGCGCCTGCGAAAACGCCGGTCCCCGAAGCGAGGAGCGACGTGTTTGTCCTGGCCGACAGTGCCAGCCGCATGCTGTCGGCGCGTGATATCGATCAGATGTCGCCGGTGATGCTGCGGATCGCGCGAAACGAGATCTTCGCGCGGCAGGGCTTCACGTTCGAATCGCCCGATCTGCAGAGCTATTTCGGCGGGCGCGCGTGGTATCAGCCGCGTGGACGCAACGTCGTGTTGAGCCAGATCGAGAAGGCGAACGTCGAGCTGATCCGGCAGCGGGAAACGGCGATGGGCGGCGAGAAAGTCGAGAAAGGCGTCGTGTTCATGCACTCCAGCGTGCAGCGGCTGACGCGCGAGGAAGTGCAGAAGCTCGCGCTACCGCAGCGGCGGCTGGCGCGGAACGAGATCTTCGCGCGCAACGGCTATATCTTCAACGATCCGCAACTGGCGGCGCATTTCTGCAAGATGTCTTGGTACCGGCCGACCCGTAGCTCGGTTGCGCTCAATCCGGTCGAAGACGCGAACGTGCGGCTGCTGCGTTCCATGGAGTAGTGTGCGTCAGCCGTATGTGGACTGGGAGCCCGAGCGGGTTGCGGGATAGGCAAGCTCGACGCCGAGAAGGCTCGCGCCGACAGCTTCGCCGACGCGGATGCCGTCGACACCCGCCGACAGGATGCCGCCCGCGAAGCCCGCGCCTTCGCCCGCGGGATAGAGGCCTCGGGTGTTTAGGCTTTCGTACGTTTCGCCGCGGTCGATGCGCATCGGCGAGGACGTGCGGGTTTCGACGCCGGTCAGAACCGCGTCTCCCATCGCGAACCCGCGGATCTGCGTGTCGAAGGCCGGCAAGGCTTCGCGGATCGCCTCGATGGCGTAGGCGGGCAGGCAGGTCGACAGGTCTGTCGGGCGGACGCCGGGCTTGTAGGAGGGGATCACCTCGCCGAGCTGTGTCGACGGTTTGCCGGTGAGGAAATCGCCGACGCGCTGGGCGGGGGCGCGATAGTCCGAGCCGCCGGCGAGGTAGGCTTGGGCTTCCCAGTGGCGCTGGAGCGTGACGCCTGCGAGGACGTTATCGGCTATGCCCGGAAAGTCCGCTGGCGTAATGGCGCAGACGATGCCGGCGTTGGCGTTGCGTTCTCGGCGCGAATACTGGCTCATGCCGTTGGTGACGACGCGGCCCGGTTCCGAAGCCGCCGCGACGACGGTGCCGCCCGGGCACATGCAGAAGCTGTAGATGGAGCGACCGTTCTTGGCGTGATGCACGAGTTTGTAGTCGGCCGCGCCGAGGATGGGATTGTCGGCGCTGCGGCCGAAGCGGGCCTTGTCGATCAGCGACTGAGGATGCTCGATGCGGAAGCCGATCGAGAACGGTTTCGGCACGACGTGCACGCCTGATCGAACGAGCATCTCGAAGGTGTCGCGGGCGCTGTGGCCGACCGCGAGGACGACGTGGTCGGTGCGGATCGTCTCGCCGCCTGCGAGGATCACGCTGCGAACCTGGCGCGTGCCGTCGGCGGCGGTTTCGATGTCGATGTCCTCGACGCGCGATTTGAACCTGTATTCGCCGCCGAGGGCTTCGATCTTGGCGCGCATCGACTCGACCATCGTGACGAGGCGGAACGTGCCGATGTGCGGTTTGGCGACGTAGAGGATTTCCTCGGGTGCGCCGGCCTGGACGAACTCCGTCAGCACCTTGCGGCCGAGGAAGCGAGGGTCCTTGATCTGGCTGTAGAGCTTGCCGTCCGAAAACGTGCCCGCGCCGCCCTCTCCGAACTGCACGTTGGATTCCGGATCGAGGATCGATCTGCGCCAGAGGCCCCAGGTGTCCTTGGTGCGCTCTCGCACGACCTTGCCGCGTTCGAGCAGGATGGGGGCGAGGCCCATTTCGGCGAGGATCAGCGTCGCGAACAGTCCGCAGGGGCCCGCGCCGATCACGACGGGGCGCAGCTTCGGGCGTTGGCGCGCGTGGCCGACAGGGTGATATGACGTGTCGGGCGCGGGGCGCACGTGCGGGTCATCGGCGAAGCGCGCGAGAATTTCCGCCTCGTTCTTCACGTCGAGATCTAGTGTGTAGACGAGCTGGATCGCGGTGCGCTTCCTCGCGTCCACGCCCCGGCGGAACACGCTGAAATCGACGAGATCGGCTGGCGCGATCTGCAGCCGTTCGAGCGCGGCGGCGCGGAGCGCTTCCTCGGGGTGGTCGAGCGGGAGTTTCAGGTCTGTGATGCGGAGCATGCGCCGGGGATAGCAGGGAGGGGGAGCGGCGGGCAAGGTGGAGGTGCGCGAGGTAGTAGGGCGGGTAAGCGCACCAGCGCGCACCCCGCCAGCCAAGTGCACGCCCCGGCGGGTTGTTCCCGGCCCAGTGGCCGGGGTTACCCGCCCTACGGCGCTGATTGGGGAACTCTGGAAGAGGCGCCAGTATGCAGGGGGGGCGTCGAGAAGGATGGCACCAAGCACTGATCTTGCCGGGACCGGCAGGTCTGCTGTACGATGAGGACATGTCGCGGAAGAGGTCCGGTTGAAGGCGGCCAGTGACCCGGAGACTCTGCGCCGGCGCGCAACACGCAAGTGACAACACGAACGAGAGCCCAGGTTCTGAAGGCGTCAAGGCGTGACGAGATGATCTTTCAGATACGCGCGCAGTAGCTCTGCCAACTCGGGCCATCGCTGCCGGTGGAAGCAATCCAGTGCGGCCTTGACCACGAAGCCGTGTGACGGAAAGTCTTGGAGCATGATGCTGCAGTCGAACGGAAGGCCGTCCCGCTCCCGGACCGCAAGGTAGGACGGCCCTCGGTCCTCCTTGAGTTCGACTGCATGCGCGTCAGTCCAAATCGACCGCACGAGATTCCCGCTCGGCGGGTTAGGCGCGCGCGCGTGGCCAAGTACTCGGCATACTGCGACGCCACGATCGTTTGCCGGAGCGCACGACAGCACACGCTCCCATCCGCTTCCCTTGAAGTGTTTGAGTTCGATGTGCGGCGTGGTGCCTAATCGGACATCCAGTACCTTCCAACGAACAAACTGCAGCTGACGTGCCGTGGGGTTAATCTGGACCATGTCGGCCGCACGCTTGCGAAGCTCGGGCAATCGAAGCTCCCGGTCGCCGATCCTCAATGGCTCATCGACGGCGAAGCGACCACGCCGTATTTCGTCCCGCAGATACCCAAGAAGCGCCGGCTTCGCAGGCAGCACACCAGAGGTAGATTGCCGCAAGGTCGCGACCGAAGCGACGGAGACGGCGAACGCGGCGACGATGCACAGGGCCGCAGCGATCCACATGGGCAAGGTTCCCGGCCATCGCTGCCATCCTGCTGCGTACCACGCAGCGCTGCACAGGAGACAGCCCGAAAGGACAACACCAAAAGCAAAGGTAACGTATAACTCGAGGATCGCTGTGGCGGGCGCGGTTCCCGTACCCACTGACTAGCCCGCGTTTCTCACCCTATGCCACGGTGCAGTGCGAGACGTGAACTTGAGGCGTATGAATCGTAGTCGTCCGACGTTCGGTCAACCACCATCGTTGCCGCCGTTTTGGGCGGAGCGGACAGGCGCTTTGCTGATCCTCTTTCGTTGATCCGAGTGCGGCAGGGCGCCTCAGCGCGCGGCGGCGGATAGTC
>CAMDMH010000126.1 GCA_945901835.1 Devosia equisanguinis
CGGACGGCTTCTCGGCCACTTCAGCATCGAGGTTGTTCATCAGCATCCGTAGCGGCGCTTCCGTGAGCCAGCTCTTGGCGCTGATCTCGGTTCCGCGCGGCGCGCTGATCCGGCGCGCGTTATCGATACGTGTCATTTGTTCGAACTCCCTATCCATGCAGCGTATTTGAACCCACCACCGTAATGATTTCACCCGAAGCAACGAGCCGCGCCGCAGCCTCGATTTCCGTCGCGAGATAGCGGTCGTCCTCCAGCATCGGAACATCGCGCCGCAGCCGCGCGATCACGCGCTCCAGAGACGGACTTGTCGTCAACGCATCCGTCGTCTCGGCGTGCAGCTTCGCGAGCCCGAACCCGAGCCGGCGCAGATCTATCCCCTGCGCCGACACCAGCAGTTCGATGCCGACGATGACGGCGAGATTATCGGTCATGTCGATCAGCCGCCGTGCGCCGTGCGCCGCCATCGAGACGTGATCTTCCTGGTTGGCGCTCGTCGGCGTCGAATCGATCGAACACGGCCCCGCCCGCTGCTTATTCTCCGCATAGAGCGCCGCAGCCGTCACTTCTGCGATCATGAAGCCGGAGTTGATGCCCGCATGCGGTGACAGAAATGCCGGCAGCCCGAAGTTCAACGCGGGGTCGACTAGTGTCGCGATGCGCCGCTCTGTGATCGCCCCGATCTCGCGCACCGCGATCGCGATCTGGTCCGCCGCGAACGCCACCGGCTCCCCGTGAAAATTTCCACCCGACAGAACCTCTCCTGTTTCCACGATGACGAGCGGATTGTCCGTGACCGCGTTCGCTTCGATCTCGAGGGTACGCCGCGCCGCTGCGAGAAGATCAAAAACCGCGCCGATCACCTGAGGCTGACATCGCAGGCAATAGGGGTCTTGTAAGCGCTCGTCGTTGTCGAGATGCGCAAAGCGAATGGCGCTGCCGTCGAGCAGCGACATCAACACACGCGCCGCTGCGATCTGCCCGGGCTGGCCACGCAGCGCATGGATCTCCGGCCGGAACGGCACCGTCGATGCCATCGCCGCATCGACCGACATCGCCCCCGTGACGAGCGCCGTCTTAGCCAGCCGCTCCGCCGCGAGCAGTCCCGTGATCGCATAGGCCGTCGAGAACTGCGTGCCGTTTATCAGCGCGAGCCCTTCCTTCGCCGCCAGCACCACCGGCTCGAGCCCTGCGGCCGACAGCAGCTCGCGCCCAGGCAACACTTCAGTCGAACCCCGAAACCGCCCACGCCCTTCGCCGATCATCAGGGCGGTCATGTGCGCAAGCGGTGCAAGATCGCCCGACGCACCAACCGAACCCTGCGCGGGAACCTCGGGAATGACACCCTTCTCCAGCATCGCGGCGATCAACTCGATCAACTCGCGCCGCACGCCCGACGCACCTTTCGTCAGCGAAGCGACCTTCAACGCCATCATCAGGCGCACCACATGATCCGGCGTCGCCGGACCGACCCCGCAGCAATGCGACAAGATCAGATTGCGCTGCAGCCGCGCCGTATCCGCCCGCGCTAACCGCGTACTCGCCAGTTTTCCAAACCCCGTGTTGATGCCGTAGACGGCGGCATTTCCGGCAGCGATCTTCTCCACGATTTCAGCCGAAGCCACCACCACAGGCCAAACCGATGGATCGATCCCAACGCTTTCTCCACCCGCAACACGCATAAGCTCGTCGAGCGTCAATGGAACCGCGCCGATCAGCAAGTCAGCTCCCCTGTTCCCCGATAGATGCGCGCCGACAATTGATTGATCCCGAAACGGTAGGGTAACTCGGCCGGCGAACCGACCTTCCAGATCGCGAGATTGCAGTGCTTGCCGGCTTCCAGCGTACCGACACGATCGAGCCGGCCGAGCGCGCGCGCTGCTTCCCGCGTCACGCCGAGCAGGCATTCCTCGACCGTCAGGCGGAACAGCGTCGCGCCCATGTTCATCACGAGCTGCACCGAATGCAGCGGCGACGAGCCGGGATTGCAATCCGTCGCCAGCGCGATCGGCACACGGTGCTTGCGGAACAGATCGACCGGCGGAACCTTCGTTTCGCGAATGAAATAGAAGGCGCCCGGCAACAGAACCGCGACGGTCCCAGCCCGCCCCATGGCGGCAGCACCTTCTTCGCTCGTGTACTCGAGATGATCCGCCGACAGCGCACCGAACCGTGCAGCGAGCGCTGCACCTTCGAGATTGGAAAGCTGATCGGCATGCAGCTTAACCGGCAGCCCGAGGATGCGCGCGGTCTCGAACACCCGCGCGGTCTGCTCGACGGAGAACGCAATCCCCTCGCAGAACGCGTCGACCGCGTCGGCAATTCCGCTGCGCGCGATCTGCGGCAACATCTCGCGACAGACGAGTTCGATGTAGCGGTCCTTGTCTCCCCCTGCTTCGGGTGGCAGCGCATGCGCCGCGAGAAACGTCGTGACGACATCGACCTGGCGCTCGTTCCCTAGCCGCCGCGCCACGCGCAACTGCTTCGTCTCGTTCTCGAGATCGAGCCCATATCCGGACTTGATCTCTAAGGTCGTCACACCGTCGGCGATCAGCGCATCGAGGCGCTTCAAGGCGTCGTAGGCCAGCTCATCGTCATCGGAAACGCGCGTCGCCCGCATCGTCGACAGGATACCGCCACCCGACTTCGCGATCTCCTCGTAGCTTGCGCCGGCGAGCCGCATCTTGAACTCGTGTGAGCGGTCACCGCCGTACACGAGATGCGTGTGACAGTCGATCAACCCCGGCGTGACGAGCGCACCATGACAGCCGATCCACTCCTTGCCGTCCAGCCCCGACGGCGCGTCCGACTTCGCGCCGGCATAGACGATACGCCCGTCCTTCGAAGCGATCATCGCGCGATCGATGAGGCCGACGCCTTCGAGATCGGCTCTCATCGTCGCCATTTGCGCGTCGTGCCAGATCCGGTCCGCCAACATATCCGTCTCCATCTCGCCACCAGATGCATTGGACTACAGCGTGTTTGACGTAGGCTGGGTCAAGCGTTTCAGCGCGACCCAGCATCCGCATCGCTTCTTCTAAGCTGGGTCGCGCTTCGCTTGACCCAGCCTACCTTGTCCATTTTTCCCCTTGAATTCACTTCAAGCCAGAAGCACTCTAATAAGCGACCTTATCCAGCTTGCGCGCCCACTCGCCGAACGCATCCGCACCTTCGCGCAGCGGTAGATGTAGCGTCGGCAGGCGCCGCGCGAGAACGGGCTTCGGAATCTCGTCGTAGATCAAAGCGTCGTCGAACCCGATAGCGGCAGCCTCGGCGCGCGTATTCGCGAACACGAGGCGGTCCAATCTCGCCCAATAGATTGCCGCCAGACACATCGGGCAGGGCTCACAGCTCGCGTAGATTGTCGCGCCCGCTAGTGAAAAGTCACCGATACTTCGGCATGCGCCGTCGGATCGAACGACAACGTCACTTCGTTGCAACCTTCGGCTACAACAGCACCATCCCGCACGACGATCGCGCCGAACGGCCCGCCCCGGCCGCTGCGCACCTGCTCGGCAGACAATTCGATTGCACGCAACAGGAAGCGCCGGTCGAGCAGCGCCAGAGCTTCAGCAAGATCTTCAGCCACGCTCTTCACCCCTGCTCTGCTTCGGCCGCAGCGCCTTCCTTCCAGTCGTGGAAGTACTTGATGATCGACGCCGCAGTCTCCTCCACCGACCGCCGCGTCACGTCGATCACCGGCCAGCCATGTCGCGCCGCGAGCCGCCGCGTATAAGTGATCTCGTTCTGGATCTCCTTCAGATCGACGTAGGTATCGAGATTACGGTCCGACATCAGCCGCACGCGATTTCGACGGATCTCGGCGATGCGCTCGGCAGCCGCCACCAGACAGACGATGAACGCCGAATGCGGCTGCGTCAGCGATTCGGGCAGCGCAATCGACGGCACCAACGGCAGGTTCGTCGTCTTGTAGCCGCGCTGCGCGAGATAGATGCTGGTTGGCGTCTTCGACGTTCGCGAGATGCCAAGCAGCAGGATATCAGCATCACTGAGATTGTCCGGCAGCTTGCCGTCGTCGTGCATCATCGTGAAATTGAGCGCGTCAATTCGCCTGAAGTATTCCTGGTCCAGAACGTGCTGCCCCGCAACGATCGGTGTCGCAGCTGTTCCCAGATAGCTCTCGAACAACTTCATGATCGGCTCGAGAACATAGAGACAAGGAACGCTCATCTCCTTGCAGCGGCGCTCGAGTTCGCTCGTCAGCTCCTTGTTCACGATCGTGTAGAGCACGATGCCCGGCGCCGATTCGATTTCCTGCAGAACCCGCTCGATCTGCTTCCGGTTCCGGATCAGCGGATAGACGTGCTCGATGGCTCTGGCGTCGGCATATTGGACGGCCGCCGCCTTCGCGATCGTGGTCAGGGTTTCACCGGTCGAGTCCGACACGAGGTGAAGATGAAAGTAGCTCGGCAGAGCGTTGGCCATGTGTGGATAAGACCTGCAGTTATCCCGGGGACCCGGCGCGGCGCGCCACCCTCGGGGGATAACTCTACCCTTCTCCACAAAGTTGTCCCAGTCGGAACCCGAGGGGACAAGATTAAAGCCAGTTTAAGGATCCCCGTGGATAGCCATACTCATCCACACCGATCCCCAGCTTCCCAACAACTTACGCGGGCCAGACGGACAACCACACGACACTCAAACGATTGATCCAAATGGCATTTATCAAGCTAGTAGCGCCGGCCTCGTTCCATCACTAGATATCGGTGCACGTTAGTCAAAACGAGGACACTCTGTCGACAACCCTGTATCGGGCCGCAAACCCCACAATCCCCTGCACTAAGAGTCAAAATAAGAATCTCAAAGACTCTTCTCTAGAGTTTAAGAGAACCAACGAGCTCAGTTGAAAACATGCCCGGTCGGATCCCTGCACGCCACCAAGAATGCCGCTTCCTGAAGCCCTTCACCGGGCAGGCGACTGCCCGACCGCCGGTCTGGCTGATGCGCCAGGCAGGCCGCTATCTGCCCGAGTACCGCGAGCTTCGAGCAAAAGCTGGCGGCTTCCTCGATTTGTGCTACACACCGGCGATGGCTGCCGAGGTGACGTTGCAGCCCATCCGGCGCTTCGGCTTCGATGCAGCGATTTTGTTTTCGGACATCCTCGTCGTTCCCCACGCATTGGGGCAGAAACTCGACTTCAAGGAAGGCGAAGGCCCGGTTCTCGAACCGATCCGTGAGGCCGCCGACCTGACCCGCCTCGATCCCGCTCGTACCGCGGATCGCTTCGGCAGGGTTTACGAGACAGTGGCGCGTGTCCGCGATGGATTGCCCGCCGGCACCGCCCTGATCGGCTTCTGCGTAGCACCCTGGACCGTCGCGACCTACATGGTCGCCGGTCACGGCTCGTCCGATCAGGCCGATGCCCGGCTCTGGGCCTATCGAGATCCCGCGGGCTTCACCCGGCTCATCGACCTGCTCACGGCCACCTCGATCGAATATCTTTCCGGTCAGATCCTCGCCGGCGCCGACGTCGTCCAGATCTTCGACACTTGGGCCGGCGCACTGCCCACCGACCAGCTCGAGCGTTGGGTGATCGATCCGACTCGCAAGATCGTCTCGGCATTGCGCACCCGTCACCCGAACGTTCCCGTGATCGGCTTCCCGCGCGGCATCGGCGTGCACGTGCCCCACTACGTCGAGGAAACCGGCGTAGACGGCATCGGCTGCGATACGACTATGCCGATGTCGGAACTCAAGGAGCGCATCGCCGAATTGGGCGTCGTCATGCAGGGCAACCTCGATCCCCTGCTGCTCGTGGCGGGCGGTTCGCACATGGAAGCACGCGTTCGCGAGATCCTCGCAGATGCTGCCGGCGCGCCGTTCATCTTCAATCTGGGCCACGGCATCGTGCCACAAACGCCGCCTGCTCACGTCGCCCGGCTGGTCGAACTGATCCGCGAAGGCGCTGCCAGATGAGCTGGCTGCTCTGGCTGAAGGCCCTGCACGTCGTCGCCGCCATTTCGTGGATGGCGGGGCTTCTCTACCTGCCGCGACTCATGGTCTATCACGCCGGTGCCGAGCGGGGGTCGGTTCAGTCCGAGACGTTCAAGGTGATGGAGCGGCGGCTTCTGCGGGCGATCATGAACCCGGCCATGATCGTGGTCTGGATCACGGGCCCACTTCTCGCCTGGCAGATGGGGTTCCTGAATGATTACTGGATGTGGGCCAAGTTCGCCTTGGTCGCCGTGATGTCGGATTTCCACCACAGGCTGGCCCGCTGGATGAAGGCCTTCGCCGCCAACGAAAACCAGAAGGACGCAAGATTCTTCAGGATTATGAACGAAGTACCGACGGTCCTGATGCTCGGCATAGTCGCCCTCGTGATCGTCAAGCCGTTCTGACAGGCCCCAGGAACGACCTCGCAAGATCTAGAACTATTCCAAGACGTTGCTGGAACATTTCGCTTTCGCGAACCTCTGCACTATATGTTGTTGGCCTGACCCAATTGCCCGACTTCACCTGGAAGACACCGCCATGGCTGCCTCGACTCCGGCCCGTCCCCGCCCCAAGGTTCTGACCCTGACGTCTGCCGCTGCCGATCGTGTGCGGGAGGTTATGACTGGCAAGCCCGAGGCTCTGGCGCTGAAGATAGGCATCAAGAAGGGCGGCTGCGCCGGCATGGAGTACTCGATCTCCTGGGCAGACAGCATAGGCAAATTCGACGAGGTCATCGAGGACCAGGGCGTCAAGGTCGTCATCGAGCCGGCTGCCGTGCTCTACCTGATCGGCACCGAAATGGACTGGAAGGTCGACCGGTTCGCGTCGCAGTTCGTGTTCAACAATCCCAACCAGAAGAGCGCCTGCGGCTGCGGCGAGAGCGTCAACCTCACACCGGCCGACAAGGGTGAAATTGAGCACCAGCCGAGCGCCTGATCGAGGCGGCCCGATCTCGGGGTGATCGTGCGGCGACAGAAGGCACCTGAATGGATCTCGCTCGTGTCGCGTCCGTCCTTGATTTCTGGTTCGTGGAATTGAACCCACAGGCTTAGTTCAAAAAGGATGACACGCTCGACGAGTTGATCCGGACGAGATTTATTGGCGACTACGAACAACTCGCGAACAACACGCCCGTCGACACGTTGGCTTCAACGCCCGAAACGGCCCTCGCTTCCCTGATCACGCTCGACCAGTTCCCGCGCAATATGTTTCGCGGGACCGCCCGCATGTTCGGGAGTGATCCCAAGGCATTGCATCTCGCGCACGAGGTGCATGCCAAGGGCCTGGATCAGCAGGTCGAGCCGGCACGGCGGCTTTTCTGCTACCTGCCTTTCGAGCACAGCGAAACACTTGCCGATCAGGACCTTTCTGTAGCTTTGTTCGAGCAGCTCGGTGACCCGCTCTACGTTCGCTATGCGAAAGAGCACCGGGATATCGTCGCCCGCTTCGGCCGCTTTCCCCACCGCAATGCAGTGTTGGACCGTCCATCGACGTCAGAAGAGGTGGCATTCCTGGCGCAGCCCGGCTCGAGTTTCTGACCCTCCGCTACGTCCGCGATCGAGCGGACTTGCTTGCAGACCTCACATCGAACATCATTCCTCTAACCGCAAAAATGCGGGTCAACTTGAGGGAGGCGTCGATGCTGCTTCGATCCGCTACACTCGCTGCCGCAATTCTATCGGCCACATCCGTCTTTGCGCAGACGGGCAAATTCCCCGAACGCCAGATCCGTCTCGTCGTTCCGTTCGCGCCCGGCGGCGGCGTCGATGCGACAGCTCGAATCATCGCCCAGCAGATCCAGGACAAACAGGGCGCACAGGTCATTGTGGAGAACCGCGCGGGCTCCAACGGTACGATCGCCGGCAGCGCGGTGCAGCAGGCGG
>CAMDMH010000127.1 GCA_945901835.1 Devosia equisanguinis
TTCTGGGCGATGCCCCGCGCGTCGCAATCGAAGCCGGCGTGAAGCAAGGCTGGTCGGAGATCCTGCGCCGCAAGGACGTGTTCATCGGCATGACCGACTTCGGCGCGTCCGCCCCTGCCGGCAAGCTCTACGAGCACTTCGGCATCACCGCCGCCAAGATGGCCGAGGCGGCGAAGCGGTTGGTGAAGGGGTGAGTAACGCTCAAGTCGCTGGCCTGAAGTGGGCAACACTCTGCTTCGCGCTCACCTTTGCGGCCGCCTTGGCGCAGTTTCTTGGGGCGCCCCTTGTCGCTGGCTTGCTTTTTTGGGCGATGTTGCTAGGTGGCGCGCTTGGAGTTCGAGACATTGCCCGTCGACTGTCACCCGACCCTGCGGAACGGGAGCGGCAGTTCAAAAGAAAGCGGAACGTGCGCGGCAACAATCCAAGCGCGTGAGCAACTGGCCTGCCGGCCATGCAAGTGGCTGTTCACCATTCGCGTAAACGTAGAAACATCCATCCCCGTCGTCATGGTCCGCGCAGGCGGACCATCCACGGCTCATCGGGAACAATGGACCATCACCTGCGAGCCGTGTCGTGGATGGCCCGGCTGAACCGGGCCATGACGAATCTAAATTGGAGGCATAGTTCAAGTCACAGAAGAAGCAACTCGCCGCAGAGGACAATAAGGCCGGTCCAGCCTGGAAACACACAGAGCCGTAGGGCGGGGTAGTGATGCTCCTTCAGCATCGCGTAACCCGCCGACACCAGCAACGACCCGCCGAGCCCCGGCGGGTTACGCAGGGCGCAGATGCACTGCTAACCCGCCCTACGAAGCAGCACCTTCCACCTTATTTGAACAGCGACGACAGCGAGAACGTCGACTTGACGATCACCGGGGGCTTCTCGGCGATCTGGGGATGGGGATCGTCGATGTGGACATTGAGGCTCGTCGCGCGCCCGCTCTTGATCAGCTCGGCAATGTAG
Organism: Devosia equisanguinis; assembly: GCA_945901835.1. Classification (GTDB taxonomy): domain Bacteria; phylum Pseudomonadota; class Alphaproteobacteria; order Rhizobiales; family Hyphomicrobiaceae; genus CAMDPA01. The sequence continues at coordinate 964 of CAMDMH010000127.1, forward strand.
GCCCACGATTTCGGCTCGAGGCCGATGCAGGCTTCCGACATCTCGCCCTTGAGCCGCAGATGGATGGCGATGTTGCCGCGCGCCAGTATCGCCTGGGTGTGCTTGGCGCTGAAGCGCTCGCGGTGCCACAGCTTCGACAGATAGACGGCGGCGACCTGACGCTTGGTCTTCGGGCCCCAAGTCACACGATGCGCCTTGTCCGAGGCGAAACTGTACTCGCCCGGCGGCAGCGGGCCGACAGCGCGCGTCGCCAGACAATCGGGATCGGGATTGTTGCGGCAAATGTCGCGACCCGAGAGCCCCCAGGCGATGGTCCTGCCGTTGGCGGCAGAGCCTTCAGCGATAATGAACACGCGTCCCGTGCGGATGGTATAACCGAGGCGGAAGTTCTTCAGGTCGGGCGGTACTTCGCGCACCACGTCCTCGAACGGGTTGCAGATCTCGCCGCCGGTGAGCTTCCGTTCGTACCCGTTGTGCTTGATGGTGACGTAATCGACCCCCGGCGCGCAGTCCCACAACTGCAGCGGTGCCTTTCCGGCCAGCGAAATCGGTGTCGAAGCCGGGAGCTGGACGGGTTGTGTCGCCCTTATCTCAGGCACGGCGGGCTTGGCGACCACCGTCTTCGCATCCCATCCCGGCACGGCGGTTGCGGGCATTCGCCGGATCTTCTCGCACTGCTCCGACAGCTTCGGCGGCTGGATCTGCTTGGCGGCGAGTTCGCGAGCGGCCTGGGGGCTTCCTCCCCGCGCGATATAGGCCTTCACGAGTGCCTGCTGAACTTCGATCTGCTCGTCGGACAACTCGAACAGGCATTCCTTGAATATCTGATCGCCGATGCTGCCGAAGAAGTCCGCCATGCGGGCCGCGGTTTCGGCAGAGCTGCCGGCACTGCCGGCAGGCGGCGTTTGTCCGCGGCTGACACGCAGCGGTTCGGGCAGAAGAGCGGCGGCCATCGTTCTGGCAACTGCGCTGTTATTGCACGCCGATGGCAGCCGCGACACGTGATTGCCCCCATTGCCGTGAACGGCTCGATCTTACCTATTCTGTGACAGGCGCGACGTGCGCATGCATGCAGGTCCCACAATGCAAGAGCCGTGGATCGATCGCACCAAGTTCTTACTGAAGGAAAGTCGAGGCAATATCGTGGCTTCGATCGAAAACGCCTCTTCACTTCCGCAGCAGCACGTCCTTCGCCTCGTTGATCTTGGAGGCGAGATAACCGGAGCCGCCGGCGTCGGGGTGCATGCGTTTCATCAGGTCGCGATGGGCTTTGCGGATGTCTTCCTCGCTGGCGCCACGCTTGAGACCGAGGATCTCGTAGGCCTCGTCACGGGTCATGATGCCGCCGGCACCTGGCGAGGCCTCGGCGCGCGCCATGTCCTCGCGCCAGGACGGATGCGTGCGGTCGAGCCAGGTCTCGATGAGCCGCGCGGACTTCGGATCGACGAAGCGGCAATCGCGCCAGAGCAGCGCCAACTCGGCCGGCGCGAGGCGCTCGATCGGGCGGCCGGCGAAGATGCCCTTCAGGACGCGGCCACGCATCGCACCGGTGTCGTGGTCGAGCTCCATCTCCAGGTGGTCGGTGACGATGCGGGAGGAATTGCCGCCGGCGGGCTGGCCCCGATTGCCCCACGGCAGCCCCTTGCCGCCCGACAACAACCAGATCGAGAGCGTCGCCAGCGGCATTGCGTAGCCGATCATACCGCGCAGAGTGAGAGCCACCGCGCCGATGCCCGCGGCGATACCGGCTCCCGTGCGGATGCGCTTGGCCAGTGCTGCCACATTCGCCGTCTGGAACCGCCCGAGCGCCCAGAAGCCCAGTCCGATCAGGGCAAGTGCTGCTAAGATGTAGACCATGTTTGCGTGCGCGGCCCCGGCCTGCTTTTCTTCGGCTCAGTTCTATCCGGCCTACTTGTTCAACTGCTCGAGCAGGAAGCGTGCGCCCGCACTGTTCCCTGTGAGCGACAGCCGCTCGAGCGCGCGACGCCCGCTGGCAGCATACACGGCAACCGCAGACAGTAACTCGCGCAATTGCTGCGCTGAGCCTTGATCGAACCGGCACCACGCGCCCTTGGTCAGGCGCGCAATCTCCTTGTATGCCCGTGTCGCGCTGGTGTCGTCCCCCTCCTGGAACAGGAAAACCGGCACGCCGAGCAGCCCGACCTCCCCGGCTTTGGCGCAGACGTCGTCGATGCGCTCCTCGAAAGCGTCACCTACATAAACGACGGCATTGACCCTTGCAGCCTCGCTCTCGCCGCGCACGTGACCAAGCACGCGTTCGATCTGGGTGTGCCCGCCGACGCAGCGCACCGTCGTCATCAGGCGGGCGAGGGCTTCGGGGTCGGAGACCCACTTCGAGGCACGGCACTCGCCCGCCCCGCGGAAATAGACGAGTTGTACGTCGAGCCCGCCGACGTCCTTCACCGCCATGAACATATCGGCCTGCAGGCCCAGCGCCAGATCCCACGTCGGCTCGCGGCTCATCGTGGCGTCCATCGCGAAGACGAGGCGGCCGCGCTTCTCGCCGGGGGCAGGCGTGAGCGTTTTGAGGCGCTCGACGAAGGCTGCCACTTCCGCGTCGGTAGCTGCCCGTGCCGGTGTCTGGTCCCGCCGCGAGTCGATCGGACCTGCGCCCGGAGGCACACCCGCTAGAGGGCCTCTGCGGCTCGCGTCGGACTCGGCTGTGGGACTTCGCTTGTCTTTACGGTCTTCGGGCATGGGCAGGCGTTCCTGAGGTTCCCCCTCAAGTTTCGAGTTGAGCACATAGCGAGGCGGAGATCCGTTAAACCCTCGCGAGCGCGCGCCACAGGATATAGGCGCCGAGGAGGCCCAAAGCGGCGAACAGGCACGTGCGGAAATGGTCCTCGGACAGCCGCCCGCGAAGCTGCTGGCCGGCGGCCATCCCCAGAAGCGCCGGCACCACGGCTCCCGCCGAGGAAAGCAGCAGGTCCCAGGACAGCAACCTCTGGTCGGCCATGGCCAGCGCCAGGGCGATGGTCGATAGGGTGAAAACCACGCCCATCGCCTGGACCAGCACGTCCTTCGTCAGGCCGATCGCCTGCAGGAACGGAACCGCGGGAATGTAGGAGCCGGTCATGCCAGCTACGAGACCGTGCACGATGCCGATGGGGAGCGACAGCAGCAATTCGTAACGGCCGGGATGGGGCAGGACGGGCCGCATGAAACCCATCGCGGAATAGCCGATCAGCGACAGCCCGAGAACGGTGCCGAGCACGCTGGCGTCCAGCCGCGCCAGCAGCCACACGCCCGCCCAGGTGCCCACGAGTATCGTCAGCATCATCGGCCACGTGCGTTCGAAGATCATGCCGAACGACCGCCCCGCCACGGCCTGCCAGACGTTGGTGACGAACGACGGCACGATCAGCAGCGCCAAGGCCGGCTTCATGCCGACGACGACGCTACCGAGCCCCACCGCGATCGACGGCAGGCCCAGGCCGACGACGCCCTTCACGGCACCCGCAAGGAAGAACACCAGCACGATAAGAAGCCATTGCTCGGCCGTAAACTGCGACGACACGATCGGCATGCGGTGGTCCTCGTATAATTCGAGTCACATCGACCGCGCGAGCATCTGCGAGCGACAGGACATTACGTGAAGATTTGAGCTGGTTTACCGCAGCGCGCAAGCGGCGCGGTTGCCAACCAGGCGGGCGCGGCGTTCGACGACGCTCGCCACTCGCAGCATGCGCTGGCTCGGCTGATTTGGCACCCGCAGCCCCGGATTGGGCAGAGCCACCGCGAGCAGCGCTGCCTCACGTTCCGTCAGATTGCGCGCGGATTTCCGGAAATAGCGCTGCGAAGCGGCTTCCGCGCCGAAGATGCCGGGCCCCCACTCCGCGATATTCAGGTAGACTTCCATGACCCGCGCCTTGGGCCACATCGCATCGATACCGTAGGCTATCGGGATCTCGATCGCCTTGCGGACGTAGCTGCGGGAATTCCATAAGAACAGGTTCTTGGCGACCTGCATCGTGATCGTGCTGCCGCCACGGCTCACGCCCTCGCCTGCGGTCTCGGCCTGTTCGATGACGGCTTCGAGTTCCTTCAGGTCTACGCCGCTATGGAAGCAGAACTGATTGTCTTCCGAAGCTATCACGGCGCGGACGAGATTGGGCGAGATTGCCGGCAGCGGCACCCAGCGCTGATCGATCTCGGCACCGGCGAACTGCTGGCTCCAGATCAGGGTGGAGCCGGGGGGATCGACATCACGCATGAGGAAAAGCAAGCCTGCCACGATCAATGCAGGAACGCCGAACAGCACCAGCAGCACGCCGGTTCCCGATACGAACGAGGTACGCAGGCAGGGCAGGATACTGGCAGCCAACCGCGGGCCGACCGCACGGCGGCTGCCGTTCGTCCTGCGGAGGGAAGTCGCGGGCTCGCTGGTGTCGCGCATGCTCGTGAAATCGTGCCGATAGGGTGCTATATCGCCGGACGTCTGGGAGCCCGGGAGAGTTCCCTCGGGAATTGGCATAATGCTGAAAGCCCGAATTCGACAATGCATATAGGGCATAGATGACGTTCGAAAAAAGGCTGGAGGCACGGGCCGCCGAAATCGAGGCTGGATTAGCCGAAGTTCTCGCTGGGGCGGCGTCGGCTGGAGCGGGCTTGCCCCCACGGCTTGCCAACGCCATGCATCACGCCGTGATGGGCGGCGGCAAGCGCATCCGGCCGTTCCTGGTGATAGAGACCGCGGCGGCGCTCGGTGCGGAAGTCGCGGCAGCCCAGCCGGCAGCGATCGCGCTCGAACTGGTGCACTGCTATTCGCTCGTCCACGACGACCTGCCGTCCATGGACAACGATGAATTGCGGCGCGGCAAGCCGACCGTTTGGAAGGCCTATGACGAATGGACTGCGATCTTGGCAGGCGATGCCCTCCTGACGCTGGCGTTCGAGCATCTTGGGGAGGCTTCCTGCCCCGGCCTTGACGACAGGCAACGCCTCGCGCTGATGACCGGGCTGGCGCTCGCTTCGGGCGGTCGCGGCATGGTCGGCGGACAGTGTATCGATCTGGAGGCGGACAAACTCCGCCAACCGAAAACTCCGACGAAAGACCACATTCGGCGCCTGCAAGCCATGAAAACCGGCGCGCTGTTCCGCTTCGCGTGCGAGGCCGGCCCCGTCGTCGCTCGCGCGAATGCGGAGGAGACTGCTGCGATGGCGCGGTTCGGCGCCAAGCTCGGGGAAGCATTCCAGCTCGCCGATGATCTCCTGGATATCGATGGCGACGCGGAAACCGTCGGCAAGGCGACGTCAAAAGATGCGGCCGCCGGCAAGGCGACGCTGGTGGGGCTCGAGGGCATAGCCGCTGCGCGAGCGCACCTGGCCGAGATCGAGCGCGAGGCGTTGGGAGAGATCGAAAAGTTCGACGCCCGTGCCGATCTCTTGCGCGAAACGCTACGGTTCGCCTGCGCTCGCCGAAAGTAAGCGAGAAGTGAGCGACGTCGCGGCGGAGTAGGCTTCGCTATTCCGCCCTAAGGGCAACAATTTGTGCGGCTTCCTCATCGTAGCGCTGTTCGCGGTCGTTCTGCTCGGCGAGGCCGACAGTGCGGTAATAGGCGTCGAGGCCGATCACGTGATCGCCCGTGCCGGCGAGAGAGCCGTCGCGATAGGCGGTTTCGAGCATCCGGCGCACGCCTTCGGCGGCGGCGAACAGGCATGCGGAAGGTAGCGTGACACCGGCCACGCCGATTGCGCCGAGTTCCGCCCACGACAGATGTCGCATACCCGCCGCGTTGCTCTGCGTCGCGATATGCGGCCCCGGCACTTCCTTCACGACGCGAGCGATGTCGGCTGACTTGTCCACGCCCTGCGGCTTCGCAAAATCGGCACCGGCCTGGAGATAGAGACCGCAGCGGTCGATCGCGGCGTCGAGACCGTCGAGCGCCATCACGTCGGTGCGAGCGATGATGACCAGCTCGGAATCGCGGCGGGCATCGAGGGCTGCGAGAATGCGCGCCACCATGACTTCGGACGGCACCACTTGCTTGCCCGGCAGATAACCGCACCGGTTCGGGAACATCTGGTCGGAGAACATGATCGCAGCGACACCAGCGGCCTCGAACGCGCGCACCATCTGGCGCACGTTGCCGGTCCCGCCGAAACCGGTGTCCGCATCCGCCAGCACCGGGAGATCGACCGCGCCGGCGATGCGCGCGTAGTGATCGGCGTAGTCGCGCACGTTCGACTGGCCGCCATCGGCTTCGCCCATCATCGAGCCGATCGCCGCGTAGCCGCCAGCGCCGACCGCCTTGAAGCCGGCTGAAGCGATCAACTTGGCCGACAGCGCGTCGTACGCACCGGGCATCACGAGAACCTCGGGCGCTGCAATGAGGTCGCGGAAGCGTTGGCGGATGGAGGTCATATCGGCGAATACCTTCGTCTTGTCTCGAGGACATGCAGTGCACGCATGCCCACCCATTGCCAAGCACCCCGCTACAAGCGTTCCACGCCGAACATGCGGAGATCCAAAGGCGCCAACTCACAAATGTTGCGTTCCCGGAAGCCGGGTGGAGCGAGACTATCCGGGATCCTTACACTTCTGAGAGGGGCAAAGACCCCGGCTCTCGGCTACGCCTTGTCCGGGGACGCAAACAAAAACGGGTCGTCGGCCAACTGCTGAGTGGACACGTCTTACCCAGCCGGGCAGATATAGACCGCAGGTGAGCAGGTAAGCCAACTCGTGATTACCCCGTCATCACCTCTGCCGGCCTGACCGCGGCGATCGACCGGTAGGGTCGTGGCGCGGTTGCGACCGCAACGCGGGCGAGGCGCTCTATGTTCTTGGCCAGATCGAAGCGGCGATTGAAGCGCCATTCGTAGGATGCG
>CAMDMH010000128.1 GCA_945901835.1 Devosia equisanguinis
AGCACGGCCTTGGCCGTGTACGCCCGAGCCAGCGCGAAGCGGTCCTCCGGCGGACGTCCGGGCAGACCGTGGACCATCTGCACGAACGCCTCGATACGCGCCATCTCGAGCACGACGACGAGCCGACTGTGGCATTCTTGGAGCGGGCAGGCCGCCTCCTGCAGCATCGGGAAAAGCCGGCCTTGAATGTGGCTCCACGACTCAACTAGCTGCTGCTGGAGAGGCATGTCCCGTCCGATCCGCTGGTGCTTCCTGGCAGAACCACCACGTCTGACTCGCGGCGAGACGCCTCGCCTCATCCCTCCTCAGGACGAGAAATCCGGCGCGCTGGGACTATTTTGCAAGTGGCTCTTCAGAGTTCTTTTGCGACTTCCGTGCACAGTCGATCGATTGAATGGAGGAGCGAAGTCATGTTCGAGAGATTTATCGAGCGTATCCAGCGCGGCTGGGTGATGGCCGTGGCGGCGAGCCGGCTCGTCTGGCAACAGCCGAAGTTGATGGCGATCGCAGCCCTACCGATCCTCGCGCTCGTTGCCCTGGTCGCCGTCATAGCCGCCGGGCCTGGCAGCGCGATCCTAGACGCGATCCGGCATGCCCCGAGGGAATGGCACACGTCCCTGCTCATTGCCTCGGTGTTCAGCGCTTACCTCACGATCTGGTTCGTCATCACGTTCTGCAACACGATCCTGGTGCTCGCGACGCTGAGCCAACTCGATACGGGACGCGTCTCGGTCTCAGAGTGTTTCGCCATCGCCATCTCGAGGCTTCCGCAGATCCTGGCGTGGAGCGTTTTTGCCGCCACGATCGGTCTCGCGCTGAACATGCTGTCAGCCTTGCTCAAGGAGAAGCTCGGCCTGCTCGGCAGCATCATCGGCGTGACCTTCGAGGCCACGTGGGCGGTCGCCACCTATTTCGCGCTGCCGGTTCTGGTGGTCGAGGGAGTCGGACCGCTCGATGCAACCCAGCGCTCATATCAATTGATGAAGCAAACCTGGGGTGAATCGCTGGGCGGCAACGTCGGGATCGGACTGTTGGGCTTCGTTTTGATGTTGCCCGTGCTCGTCGGCCAGTTCCTGATCGCGCAAGCGGCTGGCAGCGCCGTACTTCCCGCCCTGATGATCGTAAGCGTGGTCTATGTCGGTCTGATCAGCCTTTTCATGGCTGCGGTCACCGGCGTTTTGCGCTCGGCGCTTTACATGTTCGCGGTCAGCGGCGAGGCACCGCGCGGTTTCGATCCGCACGCCATGTCCGGCGCGTTCCAGGCACGCTAATAACTGCTTCAGCCGCGATAGTGCGAGAACTGGCCCTTGGGGCGGAAGCGTTCGAGGTAGAGCGGAACGATCGCGCCGATTGGTTGGGCCTGGGCGACACCGAGACCTGCGAGGGTACGGCCTTCCTTGACGGCGGCCTCGCTCACCACGTTGTCGACCTGAAGCAGCCGGATCTGGTCGAGCGTGATGGGGCGGATGCTGTTGGGCAGCGGCCACGTGAGCAGAGCCTGTAGCTTGGCGAGCCAGAACGGCATCGGGAAGTAGGGCTTGCTGCGGCCGGTCCAGGTCTGTGTGCGGTCGAGCAACTGGCGGAAGGTCGCGACTTCGGGGCCGCCCACCTCGTAAACCGTCCCTGGCTTGCCGCCGCCGGCGAGCACGTTCGAGATGGCCACCGCGATGTCGCCGACGAACACCGGCTGGAACTTCGTCCGGCCGCCGCCGACCAGCGGCATCATCGGCGAGATCTGGGCCATTGCCGCGAAACGATTGAAGAACTCGTCCTCGGGTCCGAACACGATCGAGGGACGGAGGATGATCGCCGACGGAAATTCCTCCAGCACCGCGCGTTCGCCCTCGGCCTTGCTGCGGGCGTAGTCCGACTTGGACTTGATGTCGGCCCCCAGCGCCGAGACATGAACGAAGCTCGTCGCATCGGCTTCGCGGGCCGCACGCGCCACCGCACGAGCGCCCTTTGCATTTAGTGCATCGAAGGTCTGCTGACCGTTCCGCGCCAGCGTGCTGACCAGGTTGATGACGGCGTCGGCGCCTTCGACTGCGCGGGCGACCGATTCCGGATAGCGCAGGTTCGCCTGCACCGGCATGATCTGGCCGACACCGCCCATCGGCTGCAGATGTCCGGCGAGATCGGGCCTGCGGCTCGCCGCGCGAATGCGCCAGCCTTCCTTGGCTAGCGCCCGGACCACGTGCCGGCCCAAGAAACCGGAGCCGCCGAACACCGTCACCAGCTTGTCCGCGCCACTGTTCGCCATCGCCTGCCCCTCGCGAAATATCTTATCATGAGCTCTTACACGCCCCGGCGCCGATTTGGAAACGCGTGGCCTCGACGCAGGCCCGGCACAATAGTTCCTTTCGATGCCGGTTGCGATCACAGGCGCCCGGATCAGACTTGCGAGGCAGCGCATATCAGTAAGACAGATTTGCCGACTTCAGCGGCCGCTCGAACCGCCAGCTTCGGGTAGGGCTCGTAGCGCAGAAATTTCAAGCCGTTCTTTGGGATAAGGGCGGTCATCCGCGGCTCCGCGATACCTCTTCGACCAACTGGCGGGCTTTCGCATTCGACCGATTGAGATATAAGCCGGGGAAGCGGGCAAGCACCGAAGTTGCTGCCCACGAAGAGCACCATGGGAGGTACCAATGCTCAGAAGGAAATTCATCGCCGCCGGCGTTTCGGCCGCAGCAATTCTAGCTGCAACGACGGGCGCACAGGCGCAGGACACCATCAAGATCGGCCTCGTGCAGTCGATGACCGGCACGCTGGCCGCCGTCGGCCGGCAGGTGGTCGCGGGCGCCCGTCTCTACATCCAGGAGAACGGCGACACCGTCGCGGGCAAGAAGATCCAGCTCATCGTCAAGGACGATACGACGGTGCCGGACGTGGCGCGCCGCCTCGCCCAGGAGTTGATCGTCAACGAGAAGGTGAACGTGCTGGGCGTCGGCATCACGCCGGTCGCACTCGCGATCGCGCCGCTCGCCACCGAATCCAAGACGCCGACCGTTATCATGGTGTCGGGCACGTCGATCGTCGTCGATCGCTCGCCGATGTTCGTGCGCACCAGCTTCACCCTTGGCCAGCAAGCGTCCGTGATGGGCGACTGGGCCGCCAAGAACGGCATCAAGAAGGTCGCGTCCGTGCTTTCGGACTGGGCTCCAGGCGCTGAAGCGGGCGCGGTGTTCAACGAGTTCTTCACGAAGGCCGGCGGCACGATCACCGAGACCCTCAAGGTTCCGCTCGCCAATCCCGACTTCTCGCCGTTCCTGCAGCGCGCTGCCGACGGCAAGCCCGACGCGATGTTCGTGTTCGTACCTGCCGGTCAGGCCGGCACGTTCGCACGCCAGTTCATCGAGCGCGGCCTCACCAAATCGGGCGTCAGGCTGATCGGCCCCGGCGACGTGACCGACGACGACGACCTGCCCGGCATGGGCGATGCGATGCTCGGCGTCGTCACCGCCGGCAACTACTCCGCCACACACGACAGCCCCAAGAACAAGGCTTACGTGGAGGCCATCAAGAAGGCCAACAACGGCATGCGGCCGAACTTCATCTCGCTGGGTGGCTACGACGGCATGCACGTGATCTACGAGGCGCTGAAGAAGACCGCCGGCAAGACCGACGGTCAAGCGATGGTCGACGCGATGAAGGGCCTCAAGTGGGAAAGCCCGCGCGGGCCGATCTCGATCAATCCCGATACACGCGACATCGTGCAGAATATCTATATGCGCCGTGTCGAGAAGGTCGGAGCCGAACTCTTCAACACCGAGTTCGCGACGATCGAGGCCGTTCAGGATCCGCGCAAGCGCTGATCCTCACCCTCGACCTTACCCTGGCCCCTCTCCCATGCGGGATCGGACCAGGCTCGGGGGAACGTGCCAAACATAGCCATTCCGCTCGAGGCCTCCCCCCCTCAGGCGCTGCGCGCCACCTCCCCCGCAAGGGGGGAGGAGAACCAACCGCATGATCACGGTCCTGTTCGACGGAATTGCCTACGGCATGCTGCTGTTCGTGCTGGCGTGCGGGCTGTCCGTCACGCTCGGGCTGATGAACTTCGTGAATCTCGCACACGGTGCGTTCGCGATGGCCGGCGGCTACGCTGCGGTCGTGCTTTCTTCGCAGGCCGGCGTGCCGTTCCTGCTCACGCTGCCCATCGCATTCCTGGTGCCGGCCGTGATCGGCGCGGTGCTGGAGCGGACGCTCTATGCGCAACTCTACGGCCGGTCGCATCTCGATCAGGTGCTGTTCTCGATCGGGCTCGTGTTCATGGCTGTCTCGACCGCCGAATACTTCATGCATTCGAGCAAGCAGTTCCCTGTGCTACCGGAGTACCTCAAGGGGCGGATCGAGATCTTCGGCGTCGGCATGGGGGTCTACCGGCTTTTCATCATCGCTCTTTGTGGAGTGCTGACATTACTGCTTCAAGGGATCCTCGTCGGCACGCGGTTCGGCAGCCGTCTCAGGGCCGCAGTGGACGACCGGCGCGTGGCGAGCGGGCTCGGCATCAACGTCGGCGTGATCTTCCTGTCGACGTTCGCCGTGGGATCGGGTCTCGCAGGTCTGGGCGGGGCGCTGGCAGGCGAGGTGGTCGGGCTCGATCCGACATTCCCGCTGCGGTATATGATCTACTTCCTGATCGTCGTGACCGTCGGCGGCACGACCAGCATCACCGGCCCGCTGATCGCCTCTCTGCTGCTCGGCATCGCGGACGTCGGCTGCAAATACTACGTGCCCGCGCTCGGCGGCTTCATCATCTACACGTTCATGATCGTCGTACTGCTGGTCAGGCCGCAGGGCCTGTTCACGCGCGGGCGCTGAGGCGGATATGACCAACAGCGAACTCAGCGCGACCGTTACAGATGGCCTCGAGGCCCGCCGGAAATGGCATCCGGCGGAAATAGCCTTCTGGCTGATCGCGTTCTCGAGCTACTTCCTGCTGCCGGGCAAGCATCTCATCCTGAACGAGATCGCGATCCTGGCGCTGTTCGCCATTTCGCTCGACCTGATCCTGGGCTACGCCGGCATCGTGTCGCTCGGGCACGCGGCGTTCCTGGGCTTCGGGGCCTATGCCGCTGCGCTGTTCGCCAAGCACATCCATCCCGATCCGCTGATAGGACTTGCATTCGGCACTGCCGCGACAACGCTGCTCGGCTTCGTGACGAGCTTCCTCGTCCTGCGCGGCAACGACCTCACGCGTCTGATGATTACGCTCGGTGTTGCGCTCATCCTCTATGAACTCGCCAACCAGCTCGGCTGGTTGACAGGCGGTGCGGACGGTTTGCAAGGCGTCGAGATGGCGCCGCTGCTGGGGATGTTCCGCTTCGATATGTTCGGGCGCACGGCCTACGCTTACAGTCTCATCACGCTGTTCGTGATGTTCCTGATCGCGCGGCGCATCTCGTATTCGTCTTTCGGCCTGTCGCTCAACGCAATCCGCGACAATTCGCTGAGGGCGTCAGCTATCGGCATTCCGGTCAACCGCCGGCTGATCGCAGTCTACACGATCTCGGCTGCGTTCGCAGGCGTCGCCGGCTCGCTGATGGCGCAGACGTCGCAGTACGCCTCGCTCGACGTTCTGAGCTTCGAGAAGTCGGCCGACGTGATGCTGATCCTGGTCATCGGGGGCGCGGGGTATCTGTATGGCGGCATCATCGGCGCTGTCGTGTTCAAGATCCTGCAGGACTGGCTGTCGGCGCTGACGCCGCAATACTGGCATTTCTGGATCGGCCTGATCCTTGTCATCATCGTGCTGATCGGACGGGAGCGGATGTCGCAAAGCCTCGCGGGCGTACTTGCCTCGCTCCGGGCCCGTTTCGGCCGGAAGCCACCGGCCGGCGCCGATCCTGCCGCCAAGGCCGGGGGCTAAGCCATGGCGACCGTTCTCGAAACCATCGGCCTGGAAAAGCGGTTCGGCGGCCTCGTCGCGACCAGCGACTTCAACTTCAAGCTCGAGGGCGGCGAGCGTCACGCTCTGATCGGCCCGAACGGTGCTGGCAAGACGACGCTCATCAACCAGCTCACGGGCTTGTTGCCGCCAACGGCCGGCAAAGTGCTGCTGATGGGTGAGGATATAACGCACTTGAGGCCGGATCAGCGTGTGCGGCGCGGGCTCGCCCGCACGTTCCAGATCAACCAGCTTTTCCTGCAGATGACGCCGCTCGAGACCATCACGCTGGCAGTCACCGAGCGGATGGGACACGGCAGCTCCTGGTGGCGGCCGGTCGGGTCCCGCGCTGGGATTTCAGACGAGGTGGCCGAGATCGCGGGACGTTTTCACCTCGGCGACGTGCTCGGCGAGAAGACGATCAACCTGCCGTATGGACGGCAGCGGCTGCTCGAGATCGCGGTTGCTTTCGCCGCGCGACCGCGCGTGCTGCTGCTCGACGAGCCCGCGGCCGGCGTGCCGGAAAGCGAGCGCCACGACATCCTCGCGGCAGTGGGGGCATTGCCGCGTGAGGTGACGGTGCTGCTGATCGAGCACGACATGGACCTCGTTTTCTCGTTCGCCGAGCGCATCACTGTAATGGTCAACGGCGCACTGCTTACGGCCGGTACGGTCGATGAGGTTTCACACGATCCGCGCGTGCGGGCGGTCTATCTCGGTGAGGCCGACCATGGCTGAGTTGCTGCGGCTCGAAAACGTGGTTGCGGGGTACGGCGAAGCACGCGTGCTCGACCACATCACGTTCAAGCTCGACGAGGGCAAGGCGCTGGTGCTGCTCGGCCGCAACGGCACGGGCAAGACGACACTGGTCAATACGATCGCAGGCGTGACACGGCGGTTCGCCGGCACGATCGCGCTCGGCGGGCGCGACATCACGCGGCTCAGACCCGACCAACGCGCCAACGCCGGCATCGGCTGGGTGCCGCAGGAGCGCAACATCTTCAAGTCGCTGACGGTGGAGGAAAACCTCACCGCCGTGCAGCGCAAAGGTCCGTGGGACGTGAAGCGGATTTGGGAATTGTTCCCGCGTCTGGAAGAGCGGCGCCGCAACTGGGGCAACCAGCTTTCCGGCGGCGAGCAGCAAATGCTCGCGATCGCGCGTGCGCTAGTGCTCAATCCAACGCTCGTGCTTCTCGACGAGCCGACGGAGGGCCTCGCGCCGATCATCGTCGAGGAATTGCTCCGCACGCTGAAGCGGCTGTTCCGTGAGGAGGGGCTGAGCGGGATCATCGTCGAACAACATCCGCAGAAGATCCTCGCCATGACCGACGAGGCGATCATTCTCGAACGCGGCGCCATCGTGCATGCCGCGCCGAGCGCCACCCTCGCGACCGACGCCGCCGTGCTCGAACGCTATCTCGGCGTGACCGCGCGGAAGGTAATGCGGCAATAGCCTTGGAGGAGCACGATGGACCGGTTCATGGCGCTACTGATCTCGAAGGACGATAGCGGCCAGAAGGTCGAGTGGACCGAGATGGGCGTCGCCGATCTGATGGCGGGCGACGTGACGGTGCGCGTGTCGCACTCGACGATCAACTACAAGGACGGGCTCGCGATCACCGGCAAAGGTCCGGTGATCAGGCGCTGGCCGATGATACCCGGCATCGATTTCGCGGGAACGGTCGTCGCGTCGGAGAACGCGGCCGTACGCGCCGGGGACGAGGTGATCCTCAACGGCTGGGGCGTGGGCGAAACTCATTATGGCGGGTACGCCTAGCCCGCGTTTCTCACCCTATGCCACGGTGCAGTGCGAGACGCGAACTTGAGGCGTATGAATCGTAGTCGTCCGACGTTCGGTCAACCACCATCGTTGCCGCCGTTTTGGGCGGAGCGGACAGGCGCTTTGCTGATCCTCTTTCGTT
>CAMDMH010000129.1 GCA_945901835.1 Devosia equisanguinis
GTTCTCGAGCCATTGCCCGGCCTTCCCGAGCTTCGATGCGGTCTACGCCAAGCTCGCGGCGGGATGACGCCACCAGCACCGGGGTTCATACACCGCGGCCAGTTGGCCGCGCGAAGTGCGAAGCTTGCGCAATTTTCGGCCTGCACCGACTCGCGGACCCTACCCGGAACCCAATTCCCGCACCAACAACGCTCATCGCGAAGTCACCGATCCAGGCTTCTGCAACTCATCGACCCAGAGAGGGTAAAAGAGATTGAACGAGAAGGGGGATATTCCGTAATTTCCGCATCCCTCGCCACCGCCTACATCACCTCCATCTGGCTCTGGCTCGCCGTCATATTCACGCCCATCGTCCGCCTCGTCGTCTGGAGCCGCACGACCGGCCTCACCGCCGTCGGACGCATCCTCGACGCCGAGCGCAAGCCGATGGTCGCGCTCGGCTACGTCACCACACTCCTCATCCTCGCCTGCGGCGGAACCGTTTGGGGCATCGGGCGCGCGATGGCAGCATTCGCAAATTGAGCAAGCAAATCGGTTGATTTCGTAGATCCCACAACAGGGATCTCATCTTGTGTCGTCTTCCCGGCGAAGGCCGGGACCCAGTTCACCCAAAGCTGGGAGGGACACCAACGGAACTCGGATGTTTCTCAGCAAGAATGTTTCTGGGCTCCGGCCTTCGCCGGAGTGACGAAGATTTAGGGGAAGGCTGAAGTTCAAACCCACTGGGTCTGCCCCTCTTCATTTCCCCACCACATAATCGTCGAACCCCAACTCCGGATAAAGCACCGCCCACGAGCGCCGCGCCGCAGCTTCTATCCGCGCCGCGTAAGGCCCGTCGCGCCTGATCGCGATGCCGTAGTTGAACCCGTCGCGCACCACCATGTACCGCTCGAACAGCCGGGCATCCCCGTAAATCGACGCGATCAGCCCGGTGTAGTCGTCGCAAGGCATCCAGATCAGGTCCGGCTTGCGCGACAGCAGATAGTCCATCGAGAAGCCCCGGCGCCCGATGGTGGTATCGTTGAGCCCCACGAGATCTACGATCGTCTTGCCCTTGGCCGCCGCCCCGAGATAACCGACCTCGGACGCCGCGATCACTGCATCACCAGGCAGCGGCGCGACGATCTCGTCGGCAACCTGGCGAATAACGTCGAACCAGATCCGCTTCGGCGACCTCTTGCCGGCTTCGGCAATCGTCGGCAGCGACGGCAGCGCAATCCGCTCCGGCAGGATCGCCTTCATGTAGGCGGCTTCCACCGCGCGCTGAACGGGCCAGGTCACCACGGCAATCGCCATCGCAAAAGCGAATGCAGTGCCGAGGCGCATTCCTATCGCCTTGAAATCACCGCGCAAGCGAGCCCCTACGAGAAGCCGATCGAGCAGCAGCACCGCGGGGATCACGAGATACGGCAGGAACGGCAGATAGTAGCGCCCCATCCATCCCATCACCTGCCGCATCGTCAGCAGATATGCGAACGTCAGCAATACCGGCACCAGGAATGCCGCGATGAACCCGAGGTCGCGCCGCTCACCGGCGACCAACGCCACAGCCACGAACGGCAGCGCCGTCGCCACCGCCATGAACGGGTTCTGCACCGCATTCTCGGGGTTAACGAACCCGGCATAGATGTGCAGCGACTTCGCGTAGAAGCTGAGCGGCAGCGGCACGCCGAACACCAAATGACAGACGACGAGCTCCAGTCCGATCAGCGCCACCGGCAACACGATCAGCCCAGCCAGATCCTGCCACCGGTCGAAACGCCGCTGCCAGACAAACGCGAGGAACGGCACACCAAGCGCGACGAGCCCGTTCTCCGGCCGCGTCAAAACAGCAGCGAAGGCAGCGACGCCCACCACCGCGGCCCGCTGCATTCCAGGCTCAGCAAAATACCGCAGCACCGCGAGCACGATCGCCGTATGCGCGGCGAACGAAAGCATCGTGTCCATCCCCGTCGCGAGATGGAACGTGAAGAACGGATTGATCAGCAGCGGCAGCGCGACGATCGCAGTAGCGAGCGGCCAGTCGCGCAACATTGCGCTCTTCGCATTAGCGGCGACACCCATCCCCATGGCGACGAACCCGAGCCCGCCAGCCAGCATCGACGCCACCGGCAACACGAACCCGGGATGAGCCGGCACCCAAGTGAACGGCAATGTCACGAGCACCCACAGATGGCTCGTCAACCCGTACGTCTGGATCCCGTCGGGATTCCATGCGAGCCCCAGCCCCTCACGCAAATGCATCGCGTAGCGCCAGAACATATAGCTGTCGTCGAAGATCGTCGGCCCGCGCAAGATCGAGGACCACACCGGCGCGATCAGCGCGACAACCGTGACCAGCAGCGCCCAGATACCGGGCCTCAGCCCGAGTACCGGCTTCGACGGATCGAACACGCCTCCCGAACCGGATTGAACGCCTGCATTTCCTGGCACCGAAGCGCCATCCAGCGCACCAACCTGCCCCATGAGCCGCCCCCGTGGCCGATGACCGATACGACATCGGCGGCCACGGGGTTCATCCCGGGTCGCCGACTATCGAGGTCATTAGATCAGAGGCGGCTTAAACTCTGCTTAACTACGCCTAACCCTTGATGGCTTTTTCCATGAAGTCCGGCCGCAGCGCCTTCTTCCAGTCCGGGATCGCAGCGATCTTCTTCTCGCGCAGAAGAATTTCCGCCTGCTCCTTCATGTAGGGCTCGAGGTCGCGCGGGAAGCCGGGGTTCACCTCGACCTTCTTCAGCGCGTTGGCCATCAGATCCTTCGACATCGTGTAGCCCTTCGAGGTGTAGAACCCGTGCACGACATCGGACACCTGGCCGAAGTCGCTCTTGAAGCGGCGACCGACTTCCAGCCACGCCTTCAGATAGGCCACGATCATGTCGGGTTGCTTCTCGACGAAATCAGGCGTCGCGGCCATGAACACCGGCATCTTGTCGACGTCCCAATAGTCCATGATCGACGTCGCGATGCCGTCGCCTTCCGCGATCGCGTTGTAGGGCTCAACGTTGACCATCGCATCGACGGTCTTCGCCGCCAACGCTGCCACCATGTTGTTGACGTCCATCCGCACTTCCTGAAAGTCGCCCTTCTTGAGGCCGGCCTTCGGTGCGATCTGGTCGACGAACACGTTCCCGATCGACGATCCCGTCTGGTTCGCGATCTTCCGGCCCTTGAGATCCTCGATCTTCGTAATGCCGAGATCCTTGCGCGCCATCACACGAACGGTCCGCCCGACGTGCTCGATCAGCGCGACGGCAATCAGCTGCCCCTTGTCGTGCCCGATGATGAAGGACTGGCCGGCATAGGTGCCGAGATCCACCTGCCGCGCCACCTGCTGCTGCATCGTGAGATTGCCGGAGGCGACGGCGAAATCCTGCGTCTTGATGCCGGCCTTCTCGAGCAGCCCCGACTTCATCAGGTAATACGTCGGCATGCCCCAGATATTCGTCTGATAGCCTTGCCGAAGGGTCGCTGCCTGCGCGAACGACGGCAGGCCGCCAGCCCCCAGAACGATGAGCCCCGCACCTCCCCCCGCCAAAGTCTGGCGGCGCGTCAACATATCGATCGGTTTTGTCATCGTTTCCTCCGTTGAAAGACCGACTGCTCGGTTCAGCTACTTGAAATCAATGCGCGGCCTGAGGCCCCAGCTCGGCAAGCAACGCCTTCTGCCCCTCTAGGACCTCGACGCTCAGCGGATCACGCGGCCGCGGCAGCTTGATCGGCACGGTCGTTTTCAGCCGCCCCGGATGCGGGCTCATCACGAACACCCGATCGGCGAGGTACACTGCCTCCGCCACGTTGTGCGTCACGTAGACGACCGTCTTCTTCGTCTCGCGCCAGACGTCGGCGAGCAGTTTCTGCATATCGTCGCGCGTCAGCGCGTCGAGTGCCGCGAACGGTTCGTCCATCAGCAGCACCGCCGGATTGTAGGCCAGCGCCCGCGCGATCGCGACGCGCTGCTGCATGCCGCCCGACAGATGATGCGGATAGGAATTGGCGAACTTCTCGAGCTTCACGAGGCGCAACTGCTCCATCGCGATCGCCTCGCGCTCGGCTTTGCCGACGCCTTTCATTTCGAGCCCGAAAGTGACGTTGCCCAGCGCCGTGCGCCATGGGAACAACTGCGCGAAATCCTGGAACACGACTCCGCGATCGGTCCCGTAGCCCTTCACCGGTTTGCCCCCGATGGTGATCTCGCCCGCCGATGGCTTGAGGAACCCGGCGATGATGTTGAGCATCGTCGATTTGCCGCAACCGGATGGCCCCACGAGACAGACGAACTCGGATTGCCCGATGTCGAAACTCACGCTGTCGACGGCGTGGACCTGTCCAGCAGGCGTGTCATAGTTCAGGCTCACATTCCGAACGGAGATATGCGACATGCCAGAACTTCTTCCTCCCGATGCTTTTGTTGTCTGACCCTATACTAGATCTAGGGGCCAGCCTATGACTCGACTAAACGACCAGATGGGAATTCCGCAGGCACGACCGGCGGAACCACGCACGACGAGGGAGGCTCCATGCCGTCGCAGTTGAGGTCAGGCATGTCGAAAAACCGCGCCGGCTGTGCAGCCGCCGCCGCCGTTTCGGCCTTCATCGCAGCGCCATCCATCGCCGCAGCCCAAACGAGTTTCCCGAGCCGCCAGATCCTCCTCGTCATCCCATTTGCCCCGGGCGGCACAGGCGACATCGTCGGCCGCATGTTGGCAGAACGCCTCACGGTCGCCCTTGGCCAATCCGTGGTCGTCGAAAACCGCGCCGGCGCTTCGGGCGCGATCGGCGCACGCAGCGTCGCCACTGCACCGCCCGATGGCCACACGCTGCTCGTTGGTCAGACCGGCGAGATCGCCATCACACCCAATTGGGGCAAAGGCACCGGCTATCATCCCGACAAGGATTTGGCTCCAGTCGCACTCGCCACGGTCGTGCCCCTGGCGCTCGTGTCACCTTCGAAAGCCGGCTTCAAGACGGTGGCGGATCTCGTCGCCGCCGCTCAGGGCAAGCCGATGTCGTTTGCGTCGTCGGGCACGGGAACGCCCGGTCACTTCGCCGGCGAACTCCTGAAGATGCGCACCAAGTCCGACATGGCTCACGTCCCTTACAAGGGCGCGGGGCTCGCGCTGAACGATCTGCTCGGCGGTCACGTAACCTACTTCTTCTCGGGCTTCCCCGCCGCCGATCCCCACGTGAAGGCCGGTAGTCTCACACTGTTGGCCGTTTCGTCCGGCAAAAGATCGCTAAGCGCCCCCGACGTCCCTTCGGTCGGAGAAACCAAGAGCCTCGAAGGCTTCGACATCACGCTCTGGCAGGGCTTCTTCGCCCCCGGCGGCATCCCGGCCGCTATCGTCGGCAAGCTCAATTCAGAGATCAACAAGCAGCTGAACGATCCCGAAGTGAAAGCGAAGCTCCTCGCGCAGGGTGCCGAGCCCCGCCCTCTGTCGGTGTCCGAATTTTCGGCATTCGTCCGCACGGAAGGCGCGAAGTTCGCCGGCATCATCAAAGACATCGGATTGCCCGCGCCATAGGGCCCCCACTCGACTGTCAGCACGACTCGACTTCAACGTCCGCATTGAGCAAGATCAATTTTACCGGCCTCCGCGCGCAATCCATTCATCGGCATGCGCCGCAGAAAAAGGTCGGAATTCAGCGATCTCGATCAACGATCTCGATGGGACGGTCATGCAGCTCGTGAAACTCGTAACTGCCGTGGCAGTCGCCACACTCGCATCCGTATTGCCGGCCTCCGCCAATGACTGGCCGCAGCGCTCGGTCTCGATTCTGGTGCCGACCGCCGCCGGCGGCAACACCGACATCATGGCGCGCTTCGCCGCCGAGCACTTGAACAATAAGTTCGGCCAGCCGTTCGTCGTCCAGAACCGTCCGAGCGCAGGCGGCGTTCTGACCAGCCAGCAGGTGAGCACCGTTGATCCTGATGGCTATACTGTGCTGTTTGCTCCCAGTTCGATGATCTTGCTCACGCCGCTCGTCCAGAACGCTCCGTTCAATCCCGAACTGCTCGTCCCCGTGACCAACGTCGGCACGGGCGCCCAGGCCGCCGCCATTCGGCATAGCCTGCCAGCCAAGACCCTTCCCGAATTCATTGCTTATGCCAAGGCTCATCCCGGCAAGCTCAACTACACCACCGGGGGCGTGAACAATCTGAGCCACCTCGGCCCTGTCCTGATGTTCCGCAAGGCAGGAATCGAACTCGTTCATGTGCCGGCTCGCGGCGAGCCGCAGGCCATCACCGATTTGTTGTCCGGCAGTGTGGACTTCTATTTCGGCAACACTTCCGTGCTGCTCGGCTCGGATCTCGAGAAGATCCGGCTGCTGGCCGTCGGCTCCGCGAAGCGTCTCCCCGGCGCTCCGAATCTGCCCACCGTCGCCGAGACGATCCCAGGCTTCGAGTTCGCATCATGGAACGGCTTCTTCGTGCCGAAGGGCACGCCGGAAGCTGTGATCGAGAAGATGCGCGCCGCCATCGTCGAGTTCGTGAGCACGCCAGCCATGAAGGACAAGCTCACCAAGCTCGGCATCGTGCCGGGCGGCCAGAGCAGGGAAGAAGTCGCGGCTACCTTCAAGAAGGATGCGGCGAGCTTCGCCGAAGCCGTCGCCGCCGCCGGCATCAAGAAACCGGAAGCGAAATAGCGCGGCACCCACCACACTGCCCCTTCTCATTTTGATGGTAGGGGCCACCGCCTCACGGTAGACCCGAAACACTGGGATCAGTTCGCCACCCTTGCCGGAACATGGACGGATGACAGCCCCGACCGTCGCTGCGCTCTACCGCTATCCGATCAAGGGCATGACGCCCGAGCCCTTGCAGCGCGTCGCGCTCGAAGCCGGCGGCACGATGCCGTTCGATCGCGCGTATGCCATCGAGAACGGACCCGGCCGGTTCGATCCGGACTCTCCCAAACACCTGCCCAAGATCAGTTTCGTCATGCTGATGCGCAACGAACGACTGGCGAGCCTCGATGCACGCTTCGACGACGCCACGCGGACGCTGACTATCATGCGTGCGGGACGGCAGGTGGCGCGCGGCAACCTCGAAACCCCGATCGGACGACGACTGATCGAACAGTTCCTCGCTGCCTACATGAAGACGGATCTGCGCGGCGCACCGAAGATCGTCTCCGCTATCGGCCACAGCTTTTCCGACGTCGCGGCGAAGTGCGTACACGTGATCAATCTGGCGAGCGTTTGAGAATTGGAGAGGATCGCCGCACGCCCTCTCGACCCGCTCCGCTTTCGCGCCAATATCCATCTCGATGGCTTGCCGCCGTTCGCCGAGATCGATTGGGTCGGCCGCGACCTCCGGATCGGCAACGTCACCATGAGTGTGTTCGATAGAACCGTGCGCTGCGAAGCGACCAACGTCGATCCCGCCACAGCCGCGCGCGACATGGCGATCCCGGCCCTGCTGCAGCGCACCTGGGGCCGCAACGACTTCGGCGTCTACGCCCGCATGACCGAACCCGGCGATCTCGGTGTCGGTGATGCCGTCTCCATTGCGACGTGATCGTCGCCCGAACGCACGATCGGCCCGGCTCGAAACGAACCAGGCCGAGCCTGCAATCATAAGTTTAGAAAGCCCGGCCTAGTCGGTCGTCGTCGGATCTACAGCGGACGGCCTCACCGGCGGAGTTGCATCCGCATCCGGAGCGGCAGCCTCACGACGCGGACGCCGCACGGGACGCCGCAGAAACTCGGGCTGATCGCTGCTCGGCTCGACGAACCGCTCGCGGCGGCGCGGCGCGGGCGCAGGCTGGGCGGCGGCGGGCGCGGC
>CAMDMH010000130.1 GCA_945901835.1 Devosia equisanguinis
CATCGCGCAGAAGTATACGAACCTGCAGATGATCGCGCGGATCACGACGCGGCCGGCGCCATGACCGCAATGCTGGAGCGCCTTCTGGGACGTCTGCCGATCGGCTGGCTGCAACTCACGCATAACAGAACACGTCTTGCCGCAGCGATCGCCGGCGTGATGTTCGCGAACATCCTGATCTTCATGCAGCTCGGCTTCATGGGCGCGCTGGTGGACAGCGTGGCCCTGCCCTACCGGTCGATGAACGCGGATATCATCATATCCGGCTCGGATGCGAATACCTTGGCCGACGGCAGTCCGCTGCCGCGGCAACGGATGTTCGAGGCGCTGTCGGTGCCCGGAGTGGCCAGCGCCACGCCGCTCTATTTCGGCAAGATGGATTGGAAGCAGCCGGACGGCTCGATCCGGACGCTCGACGTGTTCGGCATCGACCCTTCCGTGAGGGCGTTCAACAACGCCGATATCGATTCCGCGCTCGACCTGTTGAAGCTCTCGGACTACGCGCTGATCGACCGTCGCACGCGCCACGCGCCGAAGGGGCTGTTCGCCACAATCGACGGCGGCAAGCCGTATCGCTTCGAGGTGAAGGGGCGGACGCTCACCGTCAACTCGACGTTCACGCTCGGCGGCGGGTTCACCACGGACGGCTATCTCGTCGTTTCGGATCAGACTTTCATGAAGCACTTTCCAAGCCGGGTAGCCGGTGCGCCGAACCATATTCTCGTTCGCATCGCCGCGGGCGCGGACAGGGCGCAGGTGATCGCGAACCTCAAAGCCGTTTTGCCGGATTACGATGCCGTCGTGCGGACGATCCCGGAGGCGGTGGCCAAGGATCAGGGCTTCCAGACGACACAGCGGCCGGTCGGCATCGTGTTCGGGTTCGGCATTCTGATCGGCGTGCTGGTCGGCATCGTGATCGTCTATCAAGTGCTGGCGACCGATGTCGCCGATCACATCCGGGAGTACGCGACGTTCAAGGCGATGGGATATCCGCAGCGATTCTTCCTCGGCATCGTGTTCGAAGAAGCGTTGATCCTGGCGCTGCTCGGGTTCGTGCCGGGGGTGATCATCTCGGTGATCCTGTATGCGTTCGTCGCGAGCGTGACGGGACTGCCGCTTTCGATGCCGGGTTCGCGGGCCGTCTATGTGCTGCTGGGAACGATCGCAATGTGCTCGATGTCCGGGGCGATCGCGACGCGGCGTCTGGCGCGCGCCAATCCGGCCGATCTCTACTGAGGCGGAAGCATGGGAATCGCTGACAGCAACGGCGTGGGTGCGCAAACCGGTGGCGGCTCGGTGTTGCAGCGGCGCGCGCCGATCGTCGTGCGTGGAGTCAATCACTGGTTCGGCGAGGGTGAGGCCGCCAAGCAGGCGCTGTTCGATGTCGATGTCGATATCGAGGCAGGAAAGCTCATTACGCTGGTTGGACCCTCGGGCTCCGGCAAGACGACGCTGTTGACGCTGATCGGGTGTCTCAGGCGGGTGCAGGAGGGCAGCATCAGTCTACTCGGCGCGGAGTTGTCCGGCGCCAGCGAGGAACAACTCGTCGTCCACCGCCGGCAGCTCGGTTTCATTTTTCAAGCCCACAATCTGCACGACAGCCTGACCGCGATGCAGAACGTGCGGATGGGCATCGAAGTGCATGGCCGCGAGGCCATGGTGCATTGGGAGGAGGCGGCAGCGCAGATCCTGACGACGCTGGGGCTAGGCGACCGGTTGCATTACATTCCAAGCCGGTTGTCGGGTGGGCAGAAGCAGCGCGTTGCGGTGGCGCGCGCGCTCGTCGGCAATCCCGAGATCATTCTCGCGGATGAGCCGACTGCCGCTTTGGACAAGGTGACGGGATTGCAGGTCGTGCAGTTGCTCAAACGGCTGGGAGCGGAACGCGGGACGACGACACTGATGGTCACACACGACAGTCGCATTCTCGACATGTCCGACCGGATCATCTCGATGGAGGACGGTCGCATCGTCAGCGGCGGCGCTTGACTTTTTCGTCGCAGGTTATCACCGGCGCACGTAGATTCCGCTGAAGCTGACGTTCATGCCGCCGCAGGACGTGTTGTCCTCGACGACCAGATATTGCGCGATGCGGCGCATCCGGACGGCGCAGACGCTCTCGGGGACTTTCTCGAACGAGGGGGCTGGCTCGTCCGAGAAGAAGACGGCATCGCCAGCTGGTTTCGTCGTCGCCGAGATCTCGCCGACGCGCACCGAGCCGCGGGCGACGCGATCGGGATCGTGGGAGCCCCACGCTGCGGTGCCTTCGATGCTCAGGGCGCCACCGGCTGCGGGCTTGATGCGGATCTGGGCTTCGATGCGCCGCCATGAGCCATGCCATTGCGCGAGAGGAGGCGGCGTGACCGGCACGTTTTCCAGCGCGGCAGCCGGCAACCAGCCGATCGTCTCGATTGCGCGCGTGTTGACGAACGTGGCGCACACGAAATCGCCCTGCTTATCCGAGGTCAGGACCACATCGCCGGCCATCAGGAATGGACGGTCGCGACACGCTTCCGTGAGGCTCGGGCAGGTGGGGCCCGAATGGGCGCCCCGCACGAAGTTCACCTTTGCCGCCGAGTGGGCGACGCGGGCGATGCCGAGTTGGTCGGGGAAGGCCGCTCCGGTGCAGTGCCCGTCAGGCGTCTGTGCTCGGGCAGGCGTGAGGCCGGCCTGGGCGAGCAGGAGCATTGCGGCGATCGCGTAGGGCATACCCGGCTTCATGCGATTGCGCTCCTGCTGGTATTCGTGGCGCGGCCAGGCCGTTCGATCATGTCTTTCCAGTTGACCATGTCTAAACGGGTCCTGCGGTAAGGTAATGACCATGGCCGGTACTCGACCATATTTATGTTTAACCTTTGCAGCGGCTTGACGGGCCATTGTGGCTGAACCACGTTGACGAAGACAGTGGTTCCGCGTGGCTGGAGTAACCATCATCAAGCGTTCGACGGCCATTACCCTGATCCTGCTGGGCACCGGCACCGCCGCCTATGTGGCGACGACGCAATCTCGTGTTTGCCACAACGATCAGGGCCAAGAGGTTCCCTGCCGCAGTTCGCGATCCAGCGGCTATCAGGGCTTCTGGGGATATTCGTCGGGCTCGTCGCGTTCCACCACCGGATCGACAGCCAAGTCCGCGGCGACGACGGCGGTATCGCGCGGCGGGTTCGGATCAACATCGAGCGGCATGTTTTCAGGCGGTTGAGTAACTGCGCTGCAACGGAGAAATCTGACGATGGAAATGGGCGAGCACGCCATCATGGGCTTCGAAAGTCTGAAATTGTTCGTCCTCTATCTGGGTCTCAGCCTCGTGATGCTTGCGCTGTTCGTCCGGCTTTACATCTGGTCGACGCCCTATCACGAGCCGACCGAGATCGCGAAGGGCAAGATGGCGCCGGCTATTGCGCTGGCCGGTGCGATGATCGGGTTTACGATCCCGCTCCTGGTGGCGTCTTTTACGCGGTCGAGCGTTCTGGGGTTCGTCGCCTGGGGCGCGCTCGCATGTTTCGTACAACTCATCCTGTTCCAGGTGATGTACTGGCTGATGCCGAAATCGATCGAAGCCAACAACGTCGCTAGCGCGACCTGCTATGCGTCGGCTTCGGTGTGCGTAGGGCTGATGAACGCGGCGAGCTTCCTGCCGTAGTTGGCCTCCGCGGAGGCGGCGCACTCTTCGAGTTGGCGCGCTGCCGCACGACCGCCGGGCCGCTTTGCGGCCTCAGCTTCGCTGAGGGGTTCCGAATCGCTTGTCATCCCGGTGCTTATCACCGGGATCCACCTCGAAGCAGTCGCTGCGCTTGCGGCACACTGGGTCCCGGCAACACGTGCCGGGACGACATCAGCACGCAACACTAAGCATTATTGCCCGTCGCCCGTCGCCCGTTGCCAGATGTCTGGATGGTCTGACGTCGCAAGAAGTGCCGTGCTAGTCTCGGACCCATGTGCAACCTCTACTCGATAACGGCAGCGCGTGAGGCGATGCTGCGGATGTTCCGCGTCGGCCACAATCGCGCGGCGGCGTTCGCGCCGATGCAGGCGATTTTTCCCGGACACGTCGCACCGGTCGTGCGCCTCGCGGACGACGGCGAGCGCGAACTGACGTCGATGAGCTGGGGCTTCGTGTTGCTGCAGGATGGGCGTGCGCCCAAGCGCGTCACCAATACGCGCGACGACAAAATTCAAAGCCGCTTCTGGCGTCCGTCGTTCGAGCGGCGGCGGTGTCTCGTGCCCGCATCATCGTTCTGCGAGCCGCACGATGGCCGTAAACCCGCGACGTGGCACTGGTTCGAGCTGACTGGCGAGGACCCGCGTCCGTTGTTCGCGTTCGCCGGCATCTGGCTGAGGTGGCGCGGTCCCGTCAAAAAGGACGGCCCGGCCGTCGATCTCGATGTCTACAGCTTCATGACGACCGAGCCGAATGCGGCGACGCAGAGCATCAACCACGAGCGCTCACCCGTCTTGTTGACGAAGCCCGACGAGTTCGACGCGTGGCTCGGGACAGATGTGGCGGTAGCGCAGGCGCTGGTTCGTCCGATCGCAGGCGATCGGCTTCGCATCGTCCAGGAAGGCTTCGAGAAGATGGATCTGCTCGGGATAGTCGCCGCCCCGGCGTTTTCCGCTCAACCAAAGCTCCTATAGGCAATACGAGGCCCGCAAAACGTAGGCCGATGCCTTGCCATTTCAACGCACACGCCATCTTCCCCTTCCCCTTGATGGGGAGGGGGCGGGGGTGGGGTGGAGTGGAGCCTTCACCACGCCGCTGCGAGCCCCCCACCGCTATCCCCTCCCCACCAGGGGGAGGGGGACCGGTCGAGCGTGGGGAGAGCGAGGGTGGAGCCTACTTCAGGAATTCCTTCGTCCACTTCGCGTAGTCGTCGGCGCGGGTGACGCGGCGCATGGTTTCGGAGGAAGGCAAGCCCGCCAAAGTCGTGGGATCGGCACCTTCGCGTAGAGCCTTCATGGTCGCGTAGACGGCCTGCACTGCGGCCTGGATAGGCTGATGGCCCTGCAGGCAGATACGGACGCCGTTCGCGTTGAAGAACGCGTGGTCCATCATCGCCTGGGGTACGCCGCCGAGGATGATCGGCAACTCGGTGACGGAGCGGACGCCTTCGACTTCGGCGCGGGATTGTGTGCCGGCGAGGAAGATCGCATCGACGCCGGTTTTCGAGTACGCGGCGACTCGGGCCTTGGCGTCGTCGAGCGAGGAGAGCGCCGTGGCGCTGGTCCGGGCGGCGATCACGAACCGGGGATCGCGACGGGCGGCGACGGCAGCTTTCATCTTGCCGACGCCTTCCTCGATCGAGATCAGCCCGCCTTTGCCACCGCCGCCGAAGGGCTCGGGCAGCAGCGTGTCCTCGACCGACATGCCGGCGATGCCTGCCGTCTCGAGTTCCTCGACGGTGCGCATCACCGACAGCGCGTTGCCGTAGCCGTGGTCGGCGTCGACCATCATGGGCAACTCGCCGGCGCGGCAGATCCGCTGGGAGAGGGCGGCGAACTCCGATAGCGTCAGCGTGATGTTGTCGGGTGAGCCGAGCACGGCGAGCGACGCCGTTGAGCCCGCGAGCATACCGGCTTCGAAGCCTAGGTCCTCGGCGATACGCGCCGACATCGGATCGAACACCGATGCGGGATGGATGCAGCGGTTGCCCCCGATGATCGCACGGAAGCGTTCGCGGCGAGCTGTGAAGCGGGAGGTCATCGTGTACTCCGTGGAAGAATGGTGTGCGCCGGTCTGATAGCAGGTCGGATAAGCGATCGGACCGGGGGTGATCGGCGGCGATGTCGTGGCAACCTATGCAGAGGCCCGGTCGATGTCACGCAACCGCACCGATCGGCCGAGGTTGCGACACTTCGCTTGAACCGGCGGGGCATTCGGCCCTCGCTCCAAGTCGCGGTAGAGCCTAACGAGGCGAGGGTCAGGAGATGCCATGTTCTCGCTCTATATGCCGATCGCTGGCATTCCGCTCGATTTCGTCCTGCTGCTGGCGCTCGGATACAGCGTCGGCGTGATGTCCGGCATGTTCGGCGTGCGCGGCGGTTTCGTCATGACGCCGGCGCTGATGTTTCTCGGCGTGCCGTCGCTGGTCGCGGTCGGCACGGGCGCGCTGCAGGTCGTCGCGTCGTCGGTCGCAGGTACTCTGCGGCATTGGTGGCAAGGCAACGTCGATCTGCTGCTTAGCCTTCTACTGATCTTCGGTGGATTTTTCGGTGCTGTTTCCGGCATTCAGCTCCAACAGTACCTGAAGGCGCTCGGCCACCTCGATCTGTTCATTTCGCTCAACTACGTGTTCGTGCTCGGCATCATCGGATCGCTGATGTTGATCGAGAGCGTGCGGGCGATCCGCCAGAAGGCGGCAAGTGGTGGCCAGTCGAGCCGTCAACGCGCGGGCCAGCACACGCTGCTACAGCGGCTGCCGTTGAAGATGCGGTTCCGGCAATCCAAGCTCTATGCCAGCGCCATTCCACCGGTGCTGGTCGGCGTGCTGGTCGGGTGGCTGACGGCCATCATGGGCGTCGGCGGCGGGTTCCTTCTGGTGCCCGCGCTGATCTACGTGATCCGTGTGCCGACCCGGATGGCGATCGGGACGAGTGCGTTCCAGATCATCTTCGTCACGTCGATCAACGTGGTCATGCAGGCGACGGAGAATTTCAACGTGGATCTGCTGTTGGGGCTGCCGATCATGCTCGGCGGCGTGATGGGTGCGCAGAAGGGTGTGACGATGGCCGGGCGCATCCGGCAAGAAGAATTGCGGGTGATGCTGGCGCTGCTGGTGCTCGGGATATCGCTGCGGATGGCCATCGATCTCGTCCGTAAGCCGGGCGACATCTATTCGGTCGAGACCGTCGAGGTGCTGGCGGAGCCTTGAGGGCGCGGGGGTCTTGCCCTCGGCGGCGGAGTGTGTGACTGGCTCGATCAGCCGATGCCCGCAGTCTATGTCCCGGGCGCAAGAGAGGATACCCGCCATGACCACAGTCGAATTGATCGCGTTTCCCGGCGCGCAGAACCTGCCGATCTTCGCAGCACTCGAACAGGGGCTGTTCGACAAGGCCGGCATCAAGTTCAACATGACCACGACGCCGAACTCTGCCTATCAGGCCGAAAATCTCGCGTCGGGGAAATTCAACATCGCCGGCACCGCATTCGACAACGTCGTCGCCTACGTCGAGGCGCAGGGCGCGGTGAAGCTCGATCCCGTGCCGGATTTCTTCGCCTTCATGGGCGCGACGCAGATCGAACTGGCGTTCATCACGCAGGCCGACATCAAGAGCTACGCGGACGTGAAGGGCAAAGTGCTTGCGATGGACGCGCTCTACACGGGCTTCGCGTTCGTGCTTTACGAAATGCTCGCGAAAGCCGGCTTGACCAAGGCCGACTACAAGATCGAGCCGGTCGGGGCGACGCCGGTGCGCTGGGAGGCGGTCAAGGCCGGCAAGTACGCGGGCACGATGACAATCGAGCCGTTTACGTCGATCGCCCGCGGGAACGGTTTCACCGTGCTCGACACCTCGATGAAGCACTACACGGACTATCAGGGTCAGGCGTATGTCGCGTCGCGCAGGTGGGCAGCCGCTAACCCGGAAGCGCTGAAGGGCTTCATCAAGGGCTATCTCGGCGGGCTCGCGTGGACGCTGTCGCCGGCCAACCGTCAGGCGGCAACCGATCTGCTGCTGTCGAAGATGCCGGAGATCCAGCCGCGCGTTGCTGGCGCCGTCATGGACAGCCTGCTGTCGCCTAAGTCCGGGTTGACG
>CAMDMH010000131.1 GCA_945901835.1 Devosia equisanguinis
GGCAGCGGGCTCGGGCAATGGCGGTGGCCGCTGACCCTTGTTGGGATCGTCGGCGATGGCGCCGCGGAGAAGATCGAGGCCGAACGAACTCGGGGTCTGCTGTTGCTGCGCGGAGGCGGGAATGGCGGAGGCCAGCAGGGCGCATAGCAGCGCGAAGCGCCGCCGGATGGCCAGGCCGTTGGGCTGCAGCGATCTTCTACCCGTGCTCAGTTGCTTCATCCTCCGACCTCGATCACCCGGCTGTCACCCGACCGGACGTCGAACGACTGCTCGAGCGTGCGATCACGCAATTCGGCGCGGGCTCGATAGCGGCCGGGGCCGAGAGCCATCAGAGGCTCGGCTTGGCCGGTGCGCCAGACGGGTTCGCCGCGATCGCTGAAGATCTGCCAGTAGACATCGCCCAAACCAAGGCCGCCATTGGCGCCGGAAATTTTCAACTGTATTCCGCCGGCGCCGGTATCCAGTTCGAGCTGCTGGTCGGGCGGCGCGGTTCGGACATCAACCTCGCGAACGGCGACTGCGTTCTGCCCGCCGATCCGCGCTTCGATCCGGTAACGTCCCGGCGACACGATGAAAATAGGCTCGGGCTCGCCCCACCTGTGCATCGGACGAGATGGAACGTCGACGCGCTCGATGCGATAGGCGACAGACATGCCGCGGGGGAAGCCCGTGCCGATGCGGCTGAGGAGACGGAGGCGGACGCCGGCCAGGACGCCGGCGCGGCGGACGGTCTCGCCCGGTTTGACCTGGATGCGATCGCGTTGCTCGGCGCCCGCGCGTCGGACCGTCAACAGATAAGAGCCGGCGGGAACGGCGAGATCGAGCCGGTTGGCCTGGGCGCGATAGAGTTCCCGGCGGCCGGCCGAACTGTCGGGATCGTCTGTTTCGAGGATGATCTGCGTTCCGCCCTGGGCATTGGCCGTGGCCGGGGATTGCTCCTCGACGACGAGATGGCCCGCGTCGAGCGGCATCACGGCATCGCCGCTGACACCCTGGCCGACGGTCAGCACGCGTTCGGCCGTGGCGAGCCCTGCCGTCGCCCGGACGCGGTAGCTGCCCGGCGGTACGACGAGGTCGCGTGCGCCTGTCCGGGCGACCCAGACCGGCGCATTGGTGGTGCCGATATCGGAGACCTCCAACGTGGTCTCGGCGGCGGGTGCCGCTCCCTTCGCCAGCGGGGCTGCGATCTTGAGGAGGGCTGCATTGAGATCGACGGGCGCCAAGGTGGGGCCGCTCGTCGTTATCTCGATCGTGCGCCGCGCGGTGACAAGGCCGGATCTGGCCTCGATTTCGTAGCGGCCGACGGGCAATTGGCGGCTTAGCGTGGGGGCTATTGCTTCGACGACGAGGACTTGATTGGCCGGCCGTTCCTGGGCGCCCGGCTCATCGGTGTTCGGTTCGGGGGAGCGCGGCTGATCCGTGCGCCAGATGCGCCAAGCCGTCGGCGCCAGCAGATGGGGGGCGCCATCGGCGAGGCGGGCGGATACGTGCAGGCCGGGCTGTGTCGTATCGAAGCTCGAGGCGTTCGGCGCGGCGGAGGCGAGGCGGGCCGCAGGGCGCTGGGTGCCCGGCGTCGTGGTGGCCGGAGCGGCGGCGACGGGCTGGGTGGCGGTCTGGCGCTGGATACCAGCGACGGAAAGTGCTTCCTCGATGGCCGGCGCGATGCCCGGCCCGTCCGTGACCTGGAAAAGCTGGCCGCCGGTCTGGCGCACCATGCAGGCGAGAACGGGCAGGTCGACGGGGCGGGGGCCGAGGACGACGACGTGGACGGCGAGGGCGGGGTTGTCACGCTTCAGCGCGCCGGCGACGGCGCAGGGGTCTTCGCCGCGGCAACTCGCGAGATCGTCGAGGACGAGGACGATGCTGGCTTTGCTCACACCTTGCGGCAAGGCTTTCGCGGCGGTGCGCAAGGCGAGCACGACGGGGCTGAAGCCGCGCGGCTGGAAGCGGTCGAGGGCGCTGGTGACGCGGCTCTGATCGGTCGACGGCGGGACGATGACTTCCGCGTCGTTGCAATCTCTGGCACGACGGGCGCCGAACGCGGCAAGGCCGACCTCGGTGCCCTCGATCTTCGGCAGTGAGGCGCGCAATGCGTCGCGGACGCTGACGAACTTGAAGTTCCGGTCGTTGGGCAGCCGGGCATTCATCGAGTTCGAGCCGTCGAGCACGATGACGGCCGCGGCGCGCTGAGCTGGCGAGGGCTGCTGTTGGGCAAATGCCGGTGCGATGAATGCGAGACCGAGGGCTCCGGCCAAGGCGGCTGCGCGGGCGGGCATCGTCATCAACGTCGTCCGCATTCGAATCGCTCGACGGATGAAGCTCATGCCCGGCTCTCCCGACGGTGGCTGCGACCGTTGTCCGTGACCTGTATTTCAGCTAGCGATTGTCATGAGCCAACAAAGAAGGTCAAGAGAATGACGAACCCCGTGCTCGATCTCCTGTTGCAACGCCGCTCCGTGAAGCTGTTGGCGGAGCCGGGGCCGACGCCTCAGCAACTCGACACCATCCTGACGGCGGCCATCCGAGTGCCCGATCACAAGGGGCTGGCACCGTGGCGCTTCGTGGTGTTCGAGGGCGATGGGCGGGAGCGGTTCGGCGCGGTGCTCGCCGACGTGCTGGCGAAAGAGGACAAGGAGGCGTCACCGGTGCGGCTCGATACCGAGCGGCAGCGCCTGATGGGCGCGCCTGTCACGGTTGCCGTCATCAGCCGCGCGAAGGACGTTCCGGGTGCGCCGGAGTGGGAGCAGGTGCTGTCGAGCGGCGCTGCGTGCCAGAACCTCGTGATCGCGGCGTCCGCGCTGGGCTTCGGCTGCAACTGGGTGACGCGCTGGTTCGCGTACAGCCCGGGCGTGTGCGCGCATCTGGGATTGTCGGCGGAGGAGCGCATCGCGGGGTTCATCCACATCGGGACCGCGAAGGAGCGGCAGGCGGACAGGAAGCGGCCGGGGTTGGGGGAGGTTGTGCGGAGGTACTAGCGCGCAGTGCCAGTAGGTCGGGTCAAGGCCTCTGGCCGCGACCCGACGATATCAGGCGCGGCGTGGATGTCGGGTCGCTCCCGGCTCGCGCGATGCGCGTCCGGGATTGACCCGACTTACGGCTCTTGACCGATGCCCTACTACCCCTTCGGCTTGGCGGCGCCGGCGATGGCTTTCTCGAGGTCCTCGCGTTCTTCGCAGCCGGCCGGGCAGAGGATCACGAGCTTGGCGAGGTTGGCTTTGGCGCGGTCGATTTGGCCCAGCTCGACGAACATCTCGCCCTGGTATTCCAGCGCGCCCAGGTGATCGGAATCGAAGTCGAGCGCCTTGGCGTAGAAGGTCGCGGCCTGCTTGTAGTCGCCGGACTTGCGGTAGCTGAAGCCCAAGAGATTGTAGACGTCGGCGTGCTGGTGGGTCTGAAGCATCGGCGTCAGTTCCTCGATCGCAGCCTTGAAATCCTTGGCTTTCACTTTCGCGCGGACCGACGCGAGATCCGGGGCGTTGGTGTCCACGGGGGTGTCGACGGGCATGGCGGGGGTGGACATGCCGGCGAACGCGACGATGGTGCTGACGGCGGCAGCGCGGACTGCTTTGCCAAGACTTATGCTCATGACGTGCTGCCTCTGGTTCAGCAAAGGGAGGGAATGCCGGCTCAGAGTGGGGTCAGACCCTCCATAGTTGCCCGCCTCCGGCAGGACGGGTCTGACCCCGGGTTCGGCTACTCCAATCCCGTCGGCATGGGGACGTTTTCGGGCTCCAGCTTGAGGCCGGATTGCATGGCGATGGTCTCGAGCAAGGCGGCGAAGTCCTTCTCGAGATAGGCTTTGCCTTCGCCTTCGGGCTTCAGGAAGGCGGTGCCGTAGTGGGCCTGGATCGCCTGACGGGCTGCTGCCGTGACGGGCATCGGCACGTGCAGGTCGTGACCGGCCTTGAGGCCGAGATCAAGATCCTTCAGCAGCAGTTCGTGCGTGAAGGTCGTGGTCCAGTCGAGGTTGACGAGCGCATTCGTCTTGTACTTCGTGAACATCGAGCCCATGACGGAATTGTTCATGAAGTCGAGGAACGCGTGGCGGGGAACGCCCAGCTTCTCGGCCATGATCGTGATCTCGCACAGGTTCTGGATCACGACGCCGAGCATGACATTGTGCGCGATCTTGCAGATGCGCGACAGCTCGCCTTCGCCGACGTAGGAGACGCCGCGCGGCGAGAACACGTCGAGCATCGGCTTGACGACATCGTAGGCGGCCTTCGGGCCCGATGCGACTGCGGATAGCTTGCCCGCCTTGATCACCTTGGCGTTGCCGGAGACGGGGCAGGTGACGAACTGCGCGCCCTTGGCGGTGAGCTTTTCTCGCAGGGCCGCGCTTTCCTCGACCGAGATCGACGAGCAGTCGACGACGATCTTGGGCACTTTCGCGCCGGTCATCACGCCGTTGGCGCCGAACAGCACCTGGTCGACGTCTTTGCCGGTCGAGACCATCGTGAAGACGACGTCGGTCGCGGCGAGATCGACGGGCTTGTCGAGCAGCTTGCCGCCCTTCTTCACGAGCGGGTCGGCCTTCGACGTGGTGCGGTTCCAGATCGAGACGTCGTGGCCGGCCTTGATGAGCCGGTCCGCCATCTGCTCGCCCATACGGCCGAGGCCGATCCATCCGATCGTGTGTTTGGTGGTCATCGTGGGTGTCCTTCGAGAAAGGGGCGAATGGCGAATGGCCAATCGCGAGTGGGGGATCAGTTGTTATTTCGGTTGGAGGCGTCGCAGCGTCCAGACGTAGGTTGGGTCAAGCGCAGCGCGACCCACCATCCTCGGCGTGAGGTGTATTGTTGGGTCGCGGCCGGCAGTGCCGACCTTGACCCAACCTACGAGGCTCCGCTGCCTACTGCCGACTTCAATACCTATTCGCGATGGGCAGGTGCTCGGCGGGGAAGAGGGAGATGATCTGGCAGCCCTTGTCGGTGACGATCACTTCTTCTTCGATGCGCGCGCCGGAGAAGCCGTCGGTCGCGGGGCAGTAGGTTTCGATGGCGAACACCATGCCGGCCTTCAGCTCCATCGGGTGATCGAGGGAGACGAGGCGCGAGATGATCGGGCGCTCGTGCAATGCGAGGCCGAGGCCGTGTCCGAACTGCAGACCGAAGGCTGCCATCTCGTCGGGGAAGCCGAACTCCTCGGCCTTGGGGAAGGCCTTGGCGATGACGTCGGTCGACTGGCCCGGGCGGATCAGCGCGATGGCGCTGTCGATCCAGTGGCGGGCCTTCTTGTAGGCGTCCTGCTGGCTCGGCGTCGCGCGGCCGACGTTGAACGTGCGGTAGTAGCAGGTGCGATAGCCCATGTACGACTGCAGGATGTCGAAGAAGGCCTGGTCGCCGGGCCGGATCAGGCGATCGGTGAAGTTGTGCGGATGCGGGTTGCAGCGCTCGCCGGAAATCGCGTTGATCGCCTCGACGTCGTCCGAGCCCATCTCGTAGAGCATCTTGTTGGCGCGGGCGACGATGTCGTTCTCGCGAACGCCCGGCTTCAGCTCCTCGTAGATCATCTGGTAGACGCCATCGACCATGGCGGCAGCCTGATTGAGCAGGATGAGCTCGTCCTGGTTCTTGATCTCGCGTGCGTCGAGCATGACCTGCTGGCCGTCGACGAGCTTGAGGCCTTCGGCCTGCAGCGCGAGCCACATGCCGGGCTCGACGAGGTCGATGCCGAGGGGCATGTCGGCGACGCCGGCTTCCTTGAGAAGGCCAGCGATCTCCTTGGCATGCGCTTGCATCAGCCCATGGGCAGGAGGAACGGTGCCGCGCATGCCGAGCATGCCGGCGCGGAAATTCTCCGGCGCCATCCAGTCGCAATAGAGACGGTGGTGGACGGCGGCAGAGCCGAAGTCCCATTCGATCGGCTCCTTGTCGCCGGCGAGCAGCGCGAAGCGGCAGAGCTTGTCGCGCTCCCATTCGCCGATCTTGGTGCCGGTGACGTAGCGGATGTTGTTCACGTCGAACAACAGCAGCGCGCCCAGGTTGGAATTCTTCAGCGCCTGCTTCGACCGGGCGAGGCGGTAGTTGTGGAGGCGGCGGAAGTCGACGCGGGTTTCGAAGTCGACGTTGGTATGGCCGGGGGCGGGAACGCCACGCGTCCAGTTCCAGTGGGTCTGCAACGATTTCGTCGCTGAGTCCGCCGTGATGATGGTGGGGTCCTTGCGCTTGGTCATATGGGCCTCTCCTTCGGGGCGATGCGCTTCTCCGGCGGATGCCGGCGCGAGGTCGGAATGATCGCGCACTCCTAGGACTTTGCCGGGAGCCGCGCCAGTGTTTCGAGCATGTCGCAACCGCTTATGCCGCTGGCGACCGGGATGCGATCGAAGGGGCTTGGTACATGCGATGTGCACGCGATGCAATCGATTGCATTGCGGCCTCGAACTTGCTCGTCGGGGCGGGTGTTGTCAAGCGAATTGGAAGCGAGGCATGGCCAGCATCGGTGCATCTGGTCGTGAGGGCGCTGCTCTCAGATGGGGCTTTCGCTAGGTCTTTGCTGATTGTAAACCCTACGGGCGCCAAGTAATTCGCCGACCGGCTGGCGCCGAGGAGTGGTCCAGATGTCGCGTCGCCGTACGACGCTCAAGGATGTGGCCGAAGAAGTGGGCGTGCATACGTCCACGGTCAGCCGTGCGCTCAATCCGGAGACTCGCCACTTCATCCGGCCGGAAGTGGCGGAGCGGATACAGGCGGCCAGCGAGCGGCTGAACTATCGGCCCAATGCGGCTGCATACAGCCTCAGGACGAACAAGACGCGCATCATCGGCGTCGTCATTCCCGATATCGCCAACCCGGTTTTTCCGCCTATCATCCGGGGCATCGAGGACGTGCTGTCGGAGCGCGGCTATCTGGCGATCCTGGTCAATTCGGAGCCCAACAATGCGCGCCACGGGGCGGTGCTGGACGCGCTGCAATCACGTGGCGTGGACGGTCTGATCATGGCGAGCCTCGAACTCGGCGACAGCATCATTCGCGGGATGATCGAGGATGGGTTGCCGGCAGTGACGGTCAATCGCCGGGCCGAGGATGCGGACGTGCCGTCTGTCACCAACGACGAGGACCAGGGCATCAGGTTGATTCTGGAGCACCTCAAAGGGCTCGGGCATTCGCGCGTCGCCAACGTGGCCGGCCCGCAGCGCATTTCTACAGGCAAGGCGCGGTTCGAGGCGTTCCGGCGGCATGCTCGCTCGATGGGTTTCGATACCTCGGAAGACCTGGTGGTGTTCGCTCAGAGCTTGAACGAAGCGGAGGGCGAGCGGTGTGCGGCCGGGCTGCTCGATAGCTTGCCGCGATTCACGGCGATCGTGGCGTCCAACGACCGGCTGGCGGTCGGCGCCATCAGCCTGCTCCGGCAGCGCGGTATCGCGTGCCCTGCCGAAATGTCGGTGACCGGGTTCAACGACATGCCGATGGTCGACCGGTTCGAGCCGCCGCTCACCACGGTGCGGGTCCAGCAATACGAGGTCGGCCGGTTGGCCGCTTCGATGCTGATGAAGCGGCTGGAGGGCGGCGAGCTGGAACCGGCCGAGAAGCATATCGTGATGCCGGTGGAGCTCGTGGTGCGGGCATCGACGGCAAAGCCGGCGATTGAACGACGTGTCGCGCGCGGGCGGTGAACTTTTGGTAAGTTCTTCGTTTGAGCCACTTGCAAAATAGTCCCAGCGCGCCGGATTTCTCGTCCTGAGGAGGGATGAGGCGAGGCGTCTCGCCGCGAGTCAGACGTGGTGGTTCTGCCAGGAA
>CAMDMH010000132.1 GCA_945901835.1 Devosia equisanguinis
AGATCCACGGCGGCACGTTCGAGCTGACGTCGGAAGTGCGTAAAGGAACCTTGGTCACCGCCTATGTCCCCCGGCAGCGCGTGCTGGAGCCCGCAAAGCCCATCCCCGCGCCCACGGCACGCCCGAAGCCAGCCGCTGCTCCGCAGAACGGCGCCCCGCCGAAGTTCCAGTCCGGCCGCCCGTCACGCCTGAAGCAGGTCGCCGGCGCACGCCGCCACCCCCACAACGCTATCAACTGATCCCCGGCGTAGCCGGCCGCGCGCGCATTCCACGTCGTCGACGCACCCTTGCCCTGAGGCCCGATCTGCACGTAAGTCCGCCCACCTGCGGCGCGTGACGAATCGCGCGCCACGACTTGGCACCTTGCGGAAATCCGGGATCGATCCTCATGACCCCCTTCGCATGGATGCTGCTGGCCGCGGTGCTGATCGGCAATACGGCCGGACAGCTTCTGCTGAAGGCAGCGTCCATTCACGCCGACAGCGTCGGCGAAGACGGCCACTGGCGCGCACTGCTCACCCATCCCCTGCTGTGGCTCGGCCTCGTCATCTATGTCGCTGAATTCCTGCTCTGGCTGGCTTTTCTGGCGGTCGTGCCGTTGTGGCAGGGCGTCATGGTCGCGTGCATCGACATCCTCCTGGTGATGATCGGCGGCCGCATCTTCTTCGCCGAGCAGATCACGCCGCAGCGCATAGGCGCTATCTCGCTGATCGCCGTCGGCGTGCTCATGGTCGGACTGGGAGGCCAATGATGCGCCTGAAAATCATCATCGGCTTTCTTCTCCTGATCGCCATCGACACCTATGTGCAGATCGGCTTCAAGTTTGCCGGCACCAATATCGGCGAGCCCACGTTGGATGCGGCGTGGCTCACGCGGGTTCTGGCGGAACCCTTGCTTCTGACCGTCCTGGCCGGATACGGCGCCGCCTTCGTCGTCTACATGACGATCCTGAAGTATGCCCCCGTCGGCCCCGCCTACGCAGCCTCGCACATGGAAATCGTCACGGTGACGATCTTCTCCTGGGCCTATCTCGGAGACACGATCTCGCTGGTGCAGGCGATCGGCTGCTGCGCGATCGTCGGCGGCGTCCTCATACTCGCGGCGACGGAAGAGCGCCCGTGACGAAGGACGCACCACCGCGTATCGCAGCTCCCGGCTGGGGCGAAGCGCCGCCTACTGCCGGCCTGCTGCCGCGATGGCGCGATCTCTTTTTTCCGTCGCGGCCGGACACCCTCGAGACCGCGATCTGCAAACGCTACCTTTTCCCCGACGTCGAGATCGTCTCGACGGGTACGGCGGGCCTGCTGATTGCATTCCTCTATCTCAAACGGCAGCATCCCGGACGCAACGTCATCATCGTACCGGCCTACACCTGCCCGCTGGTCGCCATCGCCGCACATGCCGCGGGCCTGCGGACGTTGGCGTGCGACACCGCACCTGCCTCACTCGATCTCGACCTCGGACATCTCGCCCGCCTCGTCTCGCCCGAAACTCTTGCCGTCGTGCCCACACACTACGGCGGCTGGCTGGCGGATGTGGAGGCCGTGCGCCGCACGTGCCCCGGCGTTGCGATCGTGGAGGACGCCGCGCAAGCCTTCTGCGCGACCTGGAATGGCAACAGCGTCGGCATGGCTGGCGACATCGGCATTTTCAGCTTCGGCGCCGGCAAGGGCTTCACGATCTACGAAGGCGGTGCGCTCGTCGCGCGCGAGCGCGAGACGATGGAAGGACTGCGCGCCACAGCAGCCGGATTGACATCGCCCGACAGGCTCGGCGAATTCGGCCGTGCACTCATGCTCGCCGGCTATCACGCCGCCTTCAATCCCGTGGGACTGCGCCCCGTCTACGGCGCACCGAAGCGTCGCGCGCTCGCCCGCGACGATGAGATCGGAGCCACCGGTGACCGGTTCCCACTGCACGTCGATGTGACGCGCGTCGGCGCGTACCGCAAGCGCGTAGGCCGCGCTGCCCTCGACCGCCTCGATACTCATCTCGCCGCAAGCCGCAGCCGCTTCGACACCATCGCCGATCGCCTGATGACCATCCCCGGACTGACCATCCACCGGCCACCGCCCCACGCCCGGTCGAGCGCGACCAGTCTGTTGGTGACGCTGGCAGCACACCCCGAACGCGAACTGCTGATCCGCGCGCTGTGGCGATCCCGGCTAGGCGTCTCCAGGATGTTCTCGCGCGCACTCGCGGACTTTCCCGACATGAAGCCGCTGCTCATCCCGAGCGACACGCCGAACGCACGCGCGCTCGCCGCCGGCACGATCACGATCACCACCTCCTCGCTCTTGAGCGACTCGGCCGAGAACGTCATTGTCGAAACGCTCGCTGGATTCGCCCGCGCGGCGGGATGGCAAAGCTGACCAACTCGAATAACAAAAGACGAAAAACGGGCGGCCCGGTGCAGGGCGGGAGCCCTGCTCGCGAAGCGAAACCCGCACAACCCAACGATCAGATGCACCAACCAACCCTTCCCCTCCAAACCCCGATCCATTCCGCAGACGGCCTCACCGTCCGCATCCATCCGAGCGTAGGCTCGATCCCGCGCGAGGCGTGGAACAACCTGTTCCCCGACGACGCCGAGGGCTGAGATTACTACGCCGCCTGCGAAGCATCACCTCACCCAGCTTTCACCTTCACCGCCATCGGCGTCTACGCAGGCGAGACACTGGTCGCCGCCGCGCCGATCTTCCGCCTCACCTATCGGTTGGACACGCCGCTGCAGGGCAAGTGGCGCGCACTCGGCGACTGGCTCGCCGACACGTTCCCGCGTTACGTGAAGCTGCCGTTGATGGGACTTGGCTCGCCGCTCGCCGACCGCTGCCATATCGGCTTCGCACCGCACCTCGACAGCCTCCAGCGCCAGGCGGCGGCGCGCGTTCTGCTCGCGGGCCTCGATGCCCATGCCGCCGCCGAGAACGTAGAGATCCTCGCCCTCAAGGACCTCGCCGACCGCGACGTCGCCGACACCGACGCAGCACTGCAAGCCGCAAAATTCACCCGCGTCGGCAGCCTCCCCGTCGCCGTGCTCGACTTGACGCCGTTCAAGTCCGAGGACGAGTACCTCGCGAGCTTGTCCTCTTCGACCCGCAAGGACATCCGGCGCAAGCTGAAAGGCGCGTCCGCGCTCCGCATCGAGGAACGCCGAGATATCACCGACGTGGAGGCGCAGATCGTAGCGCTGTACGATTCAACACGCGGCCAGTCCGGCTTCGACTACGGCGACTTCGAGAAGCTTTCGCCGCAATACTTCCGCGACGTCGTCGCGAACCTCGGCGATCGCGCAGTGACGATGCTCTACTGGCTCGGCGACGATCTGATCGGCTTCAACCTGCTGTTCATCGAAAAAGGCCGCATGATCGACAAGTTCATCGGCATGAAGTATCCGATCGCGCGCGATCACAATCTCTATGTCCTGAGCTGGATGACCAACGTCCGCTATTGCCTGAAGCACGGCATAGCGCTGATGCAGACCGGCCAGACCGCGTATTCGTCGAAGCTGCGCTTCGGCAGCCGGCTCGACAAGCTGTGGCTCGCCTACCGCCACCGCCGCCCGTTCTGGAACTGGGTCTTCGCCCGCGGCGGCCGCCTCATGGCCTTCGACAGAATGGACCCCGACCTGCAGGCGCTGGAGAAGAAAAAAACGTAGGGCCCTGTAGGTTGGGTTAGCAGCGCCGTGCGCTGCGTAACCCAACTACATCTTCTCACGGCAGATATCCCTTCTCGAGATCCAACGCCTGCCGCCCCAACTGACGCCCCTTGCCATCCATGTGCGTCGCGGTCCACGCGAGCGTCGTGCCCTTCTCCGGCGTCGTGCGCGAGCGCAATGCGATCGACACCTTCTCGCCGGCTTTGGCCGCGATCGGCTCCAGCAGCGGCAGATAGAGTTGCTCCCAATGCGTCTTCGGTGCATCCGGCGCCGTCGACATCACCACGCCCCCCGCGAGATCGGCGATCCACCAGATCGCGAAACCGTAGATCGTCGCCGGCGACTTCAACGCATAGACCGTCTCGCCCTTTCGGTTGCTCGGCGGCAGCGCCGTCAAATCGATCTCGTCCCACTGCACCGCCGACCGGCCCCCGTCGAGAAGCTCAGGCAGCCCCAGCGTGCGCTCAGAGATGTTGTGCATGCTCATGGTGCGCGCGGGCGCGAACTGGAGCCCGTACCCGACGTCGTCCCATGCCACGAGTTCGCGGTGCATCCGGTCGGACACCACCGGCGCCACGAACTGGCGGACCCGGCTCGGGATCATCTTGCCGCCCGCCTTCAGATGGCGCTTTTTAGCGTCCTTCAGCGTCGCGACGATGTCCTCCTCGAGCGGATAGTTGCCGAGCGTCTCCGACACCACGAGATCGACGCGCGGCGGATTTTCCATCTCGGTCGAGTGGCAGGGAAACAGGATACAGTTGCGCATCTTGTTCACGCGCAGGAGATCCATCGCGAGCCCGCCGACTTCCGCCGTCTCGTAGAGATAGACCTCCTTTGCACCGAGCTTCGCGGCCATCATCCCGAGCAGCCCCGTGCCCGCACCGATATCGGCGACCACAGTCTCGCCCGGTCGGATCACTGCCTTCAACGCGCTCCAGAAAGCCTCGTTGCGCACCCGGTCGGTGACGAGCGTGCGGTGGTACTCGATGCGCATGGGATTGCTGGCTCACTTGTAACCGGATGATGGCGAGACCATTCCGCCTCGCTCCTGACGCCTGATATCCGGCCCCGCAGCCCCTGAAAAGCAGAACGCGGGAAGCTGGTTGCTCCCCGCGTTCCCGAATTTCGATCAGATCCGTCGGCTCAGCGTCGGCTGCCCGCGTTGTAGTGGCCCACGGCCATGGTGACGATCACGGCGAGGATCGTGGTCACCACGATATCGGGCCGGGTCACGAAGCTCAGCCACATCGCATAGGACTTCGCCAGCGTCGTCTTGGCGACAAGCGAGTTTCCGCTCGCAATGATGATGAACGCGATGGCCGCGCTGACCGCCAGGATGATGGCGATGTCGGTGAGCCGCTTGAGAAGGGTCGCAGTAAGGATGGGCATGGGAGTCCTCGGTGGTGCTGCGCGAAACCACTTGGAGACAGCGGGCATGGTGTTGCCTGCGTGCGGTCTCGTCGCGGCCGCATATCCACTGATTCGGTCGTTCACCTCAACACTTTCGACATGCAGCCCCTTGCGTCCGCCAAATATGGCATCTGTGATTCGTCGAATTCCGCCGACGCTCCCGATTGCCAATCCGCTCGAAGAACGGTAATCGACGCCCCATGCACGTGATGTTGACAACCTCCGAGCTGGCTGAGGCTTGCGCCCGTCTGGCGAAGCACCCCTTCGTGGCTGTGGACACGGAGTTCCTCCGCGAGGAAACCTATTGGCCGAACCTTTGCCTGGTCCAGATGGCCGGGCCGGACGAGGCGTTGATCGTCGACCCGCTCGCCAAGGGCATCGACCTCGCGCCGCTCTACGCGCTGATGGCCGATAAATCGACGCTCAAGGTGTTCCACGCCGGCCGGCAGGACATCGAGATCTTCCACGTCCAGGCGGGGATCGTGCCCGAGCCGATGTTCGACACGCAGGTCGCAGCAATGGTGTGCGGCCACGGGGAGTCCGTGAGCTACGGCAATCTCGTCAAGCGCATCGTCAACGTCGACGTCGACAAGTCCTCGCGCTTCACCGACTGGAGCCGGCGTCCGCTGTCGGCGACCCAGCTCGAGTATGCGCTGGCCGACGTCACCCACCTGCGCGTCGTCTATGCGAGCCTAGCCGCCGAGTTGGAGAGTACCGGCCGCGTCTCCTGGCTGGCCGAGGAAATGTCCGTCCTCACCGATCCCGCCACCTATCGACTGGCGCCGGAGGATGCCTGGC
Organism: Devosia equisanguinis; assembly: GCA_945901835.1. Lineage (GTDB taxonomy): Bacteria > Pseudomonadota > Alphaproteobacteria > Rhizobiales > Hyphomicrobiaceae > CAMDPA01. The sequence goes on from CAMDMH010000132.1 coordinate 5,867, forward strand.
GCCGCCTCAAGACGCGCGTCAAGAACCGCAAGGCGATGGCAGCCCTTGTCGAACTCGCCGCCTGGCGCGAGGAGCAGGCCCAGGCGCAGAACGTGCCGCGCCCCCGCGTGTTGCGGGACGAAGCCCTCTACGATATCGCCAACCGGATGCCGACCGAAACGAAGCAGCTCGACGAGTTGCGCACGCTGTCGAACGGCTTCTCCCGCTCCGCGCGCGCCAAGGACATCGTCGATGCGGTCAAGCGCGGCCTCGCCCGCGATCCCAAGAGCGTGCCCGCCCAGCCCGCCGGCAACGCCGTCACCGCCGAAGCTGGCGCCCTCGTCGACCTGCTCCGGGTGCTATTGAAGGCCGCCGCGGCCAAGCACCGCGTCGCGCCCAAGATGATTTCCGACACCGCCGATCTCGAGCTGATTGCGATGGAAAAGGCCCCGGACGTTCCGGCCCTCAAGGGATGGCGCTTGGAGATGTTCGGCAACGACGCCCTGCGCCTGAAGCGCGGCGAGATCGCGTTGACGGTGACAAACGGCGAAGTCGCGACGACGCCGTTGTCTCTGAGGGCCGGGGACTGAAGACGGGACTGAAGACGGGACTGAGGAGAGTTGCACCGATAAGCGCTGCGAGTTCCGGACCGGCGTTCGATGTCTCCCCCCCTTGCGGGGCAGGTGACGCGCAGTAAGTGGACTACGATTCACCTATCATTGAACTTGTCCTGAAGACGGGGACTGAGGGAACGGCATGACGGAAGTGCTCTTCACGCTCGGCGTCATGTTGGCGGTTGTCCTCAATGGCGCGCTCTTGTTGACCTTGAAGTTTCCGGAACTGCGGATCTGGCCGCCGCCCGCAGCCAAGACGTGGCAGAGCTACCTGTTCTGGCCGGCGTTCCGCGGCCTCAACGTGCTGTGCTTCGCCACCGCGATCGCGGACTTCAGAGCCAACTATCTCGGCCTGCCGCTGACGATCCGCTTCGCAGCCCTGGCCTTCCTGGCAGCTTCGCTGTCGCTGTTCATCTATGCGTTCCGCGTGCTCGGCCGCGACAACAGCTATTGCGCCCGGGACGGCCTCGTCGCCCGCGGCATTTATCGCTGGAGCCGCAATCCGCAGAACGCCATGCTGATGCTGGTTTACGGTAGCCTCGCCGTCGCAGTCGACAGCGGCCCGGCCTACCTGCTGTGCGCCGCCATGATGTCCGCCTATGCCCTGATGGTCCTCGCCGAGGAACCCTGGCTGCGCGAGGTCTATGGCGAGAGCTACCGCAGCTATTGCCGGCGCGTTCCACGCTTCTTCAATTGGCGGCGCGCGGTTCTGACACTTCGCGCCGACCTCCAACGGCTGACGCGCGCAACGCTCAGTCTTGCCCCCGTCGTAACCCTCGCCGACTGCGAAATGCTGGTCTGCGTCAGCGCCTGCATTTGAGCAGAAATCGCTTTCCGCAGCCGGGCCAGGCAGAGGTCGGGAACGGGCTTGGGAAGCTCGGTTATGCTGGCCCGAACGATGAATGGTGGCGAGGCACGGCTGCCCCTCTCACCCGCCTTCGGGGGAGAGGGGCAGCCACTTGCTCGGAGCCCTTGCATGGCGTCCGCTTAGGACGCCCCGAACGAAAAATGCTGCGATTTGCAGGCCGACCTCGCAGTTCTCCTCCCCCAATGTGGGGGAGGTGGCCCGTAGGAACGGAGGGGGGAAGCTCAACGAAGATCAGGTAATGTGAGGCTCCCCACCCCACCCCCAGGGCAATTCAATTCACGTAGAGCATCCCGGTGCTCGTCACCGGGATCCAGGGTGCAACAATGGCAATGCTCCGGGTTGTGGCAAACTCGATCCCGGGCACAAGGCCCGGGATGACCGTATTCTATTGAAT
>CAMDMH010000133.1 GCA_945901835.1 Devosia equisanguinis
CAGCCCTGAACGCACCCACTCAGTCCGTCGAGGACCCTGTTTTTGTCGATGCCCCACTTCGACTGCCCGGCATGGCGACTTCTCGATCTTGCCAATGCAAATCCCTATTGGGGAGAGCTCGAGCATTTTCATAATTTCAGCCGGCAACGTCTCGACAGCCTCTTGCGCGAAGCTGGCTTCGAGCTGTTGTCCTATGCCGTCAGCGAACGATATCGGATCTGCATGGAAGTGACTGCACGACGACTGGACTGAACCACCGCCCGCGACAACCTGATCTCCGCTTGCATTCCCGTTGCCATCCCGGTGCTTGTCACCGGGGTCTACTCCGACGCACGTCTGCGCTCACGGCACGCTGGGTCCCGGCAACAAGTGCCGGGACGACAAGGATAGGATTTCACCTCAAATCGCCAGCCCCAGCCGCACGCCCTCTTCCACCGCGCGCTTGGCATCGAGTTCCCCGGCAAGCCGCGCACCACCGATCAGATGCACGGATTTACCCAGCGCTTGCAGCTCCGTCGCGAGCGCATTCTCCGACACCTGCCCCGCGCACACGACGATCGTGTCCACCTCGATCACACGCGCCACGCCTTCACGCTCGATGTGAAGGCCCGCCGCGTCGATCTTCACATAGGTCACGCCCGCGACCTGCTCGACGCCGAGATCCTTCAACTCCTGACGCAAAATCCATCCCGTCGTCTTGCCGAGCGTGCGCCCGAAACCTCCCGGCTGACGCTTCAGCAGCACGACCTTTCGCGCAGGCGCACCCAACTCCGGCGCGGTGCCTGCCACGCCCCATCGCCGCGCGAACGCCGCGGGGTCGCTGGCCGACTCGATATCCGCCTGCGCGAGAAACAGCGACACGTCGTGGCCGATACCGCCCGCCCCGATCACCGCCACGCGCGGCCCCACCTTCGCATGCCCCGACAGCGCCGCCTCGTATGACACGACACGACTGTCGTCCGCTCCAGGAATGTCGAGCGGGCGTGGCCGCACGCCGGTTGCAACCACGTACTCGTCGTCCCCCCCCGCCGACAGCGCCTTCGCATCGACCCGCCGGCCGAGATGCACCGGCACGCCCAGCGCCTGCAACTGCGCGCCATAAGCCCGAGCCGCCGAGGCATAATCGGCCTTGCCCGGCACGCGCGCGGCAAGGTTCATTTGCCCGCCGATCTGAGGTGCCGCCTCGAACACCTCGACGCTGTGCCCGCGCGACGCCGCCTCGATCGCAGCCGCCATGCCAGCCATGCCTGCGCCGACGACCGCGATACGCTTCTTCTTCGGAACCGGAGCTGCCTGATAATCAGCCTCGTGGCCCGCGCGCGGATTGACGAGGCAACTGATCACTTTGCTCTCGAAGTAATGATCGAGGCACGCCTGATTGCACGCGATGCAGACGTTGATCTCGGCGGGCTTGCCCGCAAACGCCTTCTTGCCGAACGCCGCATCCGCCAGCAGCGGCCGCGCGAGCGAAATGAGATCCGCATCGCCCGCCGCCAGAATGCGCTCCGCAAGCGCCGGCGAATTGATACGGTTGCTCGCCGTCACTGGTATGGACAAAGCCCGCTTCAGCTTCCCGATCGCGCCCACGAACGCACCGTGCGGCACCACGCCGGCGATCGTCGGGATCTTCGCCTCGTGCCAGCCGATGCCGGTATTGATGATGTTGGCGCCGGCAGCCGCGACCTCCTGGCCCACCCAAACCGTTTCATCCCAATTCAGCGCGCCTTCGACGAGATCGAGCACCGAATGCCGGTAGACGATCAGGAACCCCGGCCCCAGCGCGCCGCGAATCTGGCGCACCACCTCGATCGGAAAACGTGCACGGTTCTCGAGCGATCCGCCCCAGCCGTCCTTGCGATGGTTCGTGCGCGGCGCGAGGAACTGGCTGATCAGATAGCCTTCCGAGCCCATCACCTCGACGCCATCATAACCCGCTTCCATCGCGAGCATCGACGCCGTCACATAGTCGGCGATGGTTTGCGCGATACCCTCTTCCGTCAGCTCCTTTGGCGCGCTCTTGTTGAGCGGCGACCGGATCGGCGACGGCGCGACGCTGTCCTCGTGATAGCCATAGCGGCCGGCATGCACGAGCTGCAGCACGATCGCGCCGCCCTCGCCATGCACGGCTTCCGTAACCCGCTTGTGAGCCCTTGCCTGCTCGATCGACACGAACGGAACGTCTTCGGCCGCCAACCGGCCCGCTGCGTTGGGCCCGAACCCGCCGGTGACGATCAGCGCCGCCCCGCCCTTCGCGCGCTCGGCATAAAATCGCGCCATCCGATCGTAGCCGGCAGCCTCGGTCGTGCTCTCGAGGCCCGTGTGCATCGAACCCATCACGATGCGATTGCGCAGCGTGAGAGGGCCCACGTCGAGCGGCGCCGCCAGCGACTTAAAGCTGTCCGTTGGCATTGAAAACACCTGTCTCATTTCTATCCGCCGCACGATCGCGAACTATGGCATGCGGACCAATTGCCGCCAAACGGCCACGCCGTCTGCTATTCTGTCGTTTGCTACAACCCCATGGAGGGCGCCGCGATGGCCGGACGCGCGATAGGCAAGCTTTTCGTTATGCTGTTCCTGCTGGTGATCGAGGTTTTCCTCACCATGCTTGTCTATACCTTCCTGAACCTCAAATTCCTCGACACCTTCGGCTATCTCGTCCGCATTTCGGCGGGCGTACTCGACGGCCTGAAAAGTGCGCTTCTGATCATGCTGCCGGGCTCGGCCAACGCTGCCTACGCAACGTTGTTCGGCGAGCTCGGCCCCAAAGCGATCCTGCTTCTCCTCATCGGTCTCGTCGTCGCGGCGATCGTCCGCGGCCTCGTCGAGCTGATGGGCCTGTTCGGCCACAGCCCGCGTTAAGTAATACGTAGGTCGGGTCAAGGGCGACTTCGCCCGCGACCCGACAAGTTCACTCGCCTTCAAAACCACTCGTCGGGTCGCGCATGGCTCGACCCGACCTACGACCAGGACTTACAAAATCGCGATCGGATTGACCGGCGAGCCGACCGCGCCCGTTACCGGCAGCGCCGGTCCGACGAACATGAACTCCCAGCGCTTTTCCTTCGTGCACGCCTTACCGAGCTCGTCGAGCTTGAAGATCTCGCCCATCGTCAGTCCCATGATCGGAATGCAGATCCAATGCCAGGGCTGGTTGAGGTTCTCGCCGTCCGCGACCTGGTTGGGCCGCACTTCGACACCCCATGTATCGGTCGCGACGGCCGCGACCTCGTGCTCCTGCAGCCAGTCGAGTGTCTCGAACGCGAGGCCCGGCGCATCGCCGCCGGGATAGCCGTCCCACGTCTTGTCGTTCCAGCAGCGCTCCATCTGGCCCGTGCGGATCAGCAGATGATCGCCGCGCCCGATCGTGACTTTCTGCGCCTTCGCGCACGCATCGAGAATATCGTTGTCGATCGCGAAACCATCCTCGAGCCAATCGACCTTCATGTGCCTGGCGATGTCGAGCAGCACACCGCGCCCGACCATTTTTTCGGCCGTATGCTGGATGCCGCACTGGTGCGCGCCGAACGAGTTGACCTCTCGGCAGTCATACCCATTCCACATGTTGTTGCCGTAGAAGATGTGGCCAAGCCCGTCCCAGTGCGTACCCGACTGCATCGGAAACAGCAGGATGTCGTCGGCCGAGCGGATGCCGCGTTTGTCGAGCACACCGGAATAGGCGTCGGCGCCCGAGCGCAGCATTAGATGCACAGGATTGAACCGGCCGACGGGAGGAAACTTCGTCTTGCCGCCCTGCGGGCCGTCCTTGTCGTAGGGGATCGCGAGCGAGACGACCTTGCCCGTGCGAACGAGCTGCGCCGCCTTCACGACATCGTCGGGCTGGGTGTAGTTCAGCGTGCCGATTTGATCGTTCTTGCCCCACTTGCCCCAGTTCTTGAGGCGCTCCGCGGCCGCCTCCACGTCCTTCAACGTCAGCTTCTTCGCCTTCTTCGACGCGGCCTTGGCCATGGGTACGCTCCTCCCTGCACGTGTTTGATGATCGTTCGATGAGATGGAACGACTTGTCCACGAGGAGTGAAGTTGCGTCAATTGGCTGACCCAGCGCCGATAGCCCTATCTGCAAAGAGGGGATTGAGCCCTATACTCGTAGCCGAATTGGCCCCGCAGCTACGAGGGCCTGTTCGGGGAGGGGCAATGTTCCGCAAGCCAATGGCAACGCTGGTCGCGCTAGCCGCGCTCGCCAGCATATCCACGTCCACATCGGCACAACCGGCATCCGACTTCTACGCCGGCCGCTCGATCTCGCTGCTGATCGGCTTCGGCTCGGGGGGAGGCAACGACACGTGGGCGCGGCTGATCGCGCGCCACATGAGCCGCCACATTCCAGGCGCTCCCAACATCGTGCCGCAGAACGTGCCCGGCGCGGGCGGCCTAGCACTGGCGAACCAGATCTACACTGTGTCGCCCAAGGACGGCACGGTCATCGCGAGCGTCAGCCGCGGCATCCCGCTCGAGCCGCTATTCGGCGGACAAGGCACCAGCTTCGATCCCTTGAAGCTCAGCTGGATCGGCAGCCCTGATCGCGACACCGCCATTTGCGTCGCTCGCTCCGACGCCGGGATAGCGAACATCAAGGACCTCTACGACAAGCCGCTGATCATGGCCGCCACCGGCTCTGGCACCGACAGCGCTCTCTATCCGGAATTCCTGAGCGTGCTCCTCGGCCTCAAACTGAAGACCGTGAAAGGGTATAAAGGATCGAACGAGATGCACTTGGCCATCGAGCGCGGCGAAGCGCAGGGCATGTGCGGCAGCCACGACAGCGTGATGCACGGCTCGACCTTCGCCAAGGCCGGCAAGCTCACGATCCTGTTCCAGGGCCGGCTCGATCCGGACCCGCGCTTGAAGGGCGTAGCCACTTGGCGTGACGTCGCCCGCAGCGACGACGAACGCCAGGTCCTGCAACTGTTCCTGACGCGCTCCGCGCTCGGCCGTCCGGTCATGGCGCCCCCCGGCGTGCCACCGGATCGCATCGCCCTGTTGCGCCGCGCCTTCGATCGGACGATGACCGATGAGCAATTCGTGGCCGACGCCTCCAAGAACGACTTCAAGGTCGATCCGATGACCGGCGAACAACTGGCCGCCACCCTCGCCACCGCCTACGCCGCCTCGCCCGAGATCATCAAACGCACGCGCGAGGTGCTGGGGCGGGCTGGCGCGGGGAAGTGACGGCAGGCCAAACAAAGAGCGAGGCCACAAATCACTGGACGAAATCTACTCCGACACCACCCGCTTCGGCGGCAGCGTCTCGGCTTCCTTGGCGTAGCTCGCTTCCATACGCGGCATCAGCCCGTGCTTGGCCAATGACTCCGCGAACATCGAGCGCACTTTCTGTGTCTCGTCGGCGTAGTCGATCTGATTGCCGCCGACCCGCCGGCTGATCCACGACATCGGCACGCCCTGGCTGTTGCGCGGGCTGTTCCCCGGCTTGAACGCGAGATAACGCGCCGGTGTCGAGCCGCTGTTGAAATGCTGGTGGAACCAGCCGTTGGGCGGCACGATCATGGTGCCGACCTGCCAGTCGTACCGGCGCGGCTCCTCGCCCTGCGGCCACATCAGCGAGTAACCTTCGCCGGAGAGCACGATCACGTGCGCACCGGGCCCGTGGTGATGCGCCTTCTTGTAGGTGCCGACGGGGAACTGCGAGATGTGGCTCGGCAGCGAGCCCTTGGCCATGTTGAAGCGGATGTGGCCCGAGCCCGCGCCACGTTCCTTCGATTCGTGCAGCGGAAGGTTCACCGCGTCCGGCACCATGTTGGTCGTGAGCAGGAACCCTTTCTGCTCGCCCTTGGCAGCGAAGTAATCCGGCTCGCCGGAGAAGCGGCCCTTGAAATCGTGCTCGCACCCGAAAATGAAACCGGCATCCTCATACAGATTGATGAACGGCGGCGCGTTGGTGACGGCGACGAAACGTGCGGGCTCACGGCCAGATGCGTTGAAATGCTGGTGCCAGCAGTTGAGCGGGATCGCGAACATCGCGCCGGCCTTCCACTCGAAGGTTACGCGCTGCCCAGCGTTATTCCACACGGCCGTCGAGCCGCGCCCCGACAGTACGAGGATCATCTCCTCGAAGATCATCCGCTGCGGCTCGAGCTGCCGTCCCGCAGGGATCTCGCACACATAGCAATCGATCGTGGTGCGCGAGGCCTCGTGGTTGATGTAGACACCGCGCCCACCACGTCGAGCCCACGGCTTCAGATCGACGTGGTGCAGATTCGCAATGTAGTGCGCGGGAATGATGTCTAGCCCTTCGGCGCGTACCCAACACTCGTAAGCGCTTTCTTTCTCCGTCGCGAACTTCGCGGCGAGATCTTCGGAGACGATGGCGGATCGATCGGTCATCGAGACGGTCCTGCGCAGTCAGATCGCGGCGACCGGCGTAGAACGCCAGGAACTCCTCGACGGTAAAACGTTGTACAAGGATCGTGGGATGCTTGACGGTCATGGATGATCTCCACCGATCTGGTACCGGCGCTGTGGTTCAGACAGCGCCGGGCACCCATCGAATCACTCCGCCGCAGCCTTCGGCGGCAGATCGGGGATTTCCGCTTCGTAGGCCGATTGCATCTTCGGCGACAATCCGTGCTTGGCGAGTGCGGAAGCGAACTGCGACCGGACGGCCTCGCTCTCGTCGGCATAGTCGATCTGGTCGCCGCCGATGCGCCGGCTGATCCACGCCTTCGGCACGCCCTGCGCATTGCGGAATGCGACGCCCTCGTACTTGAACGCGAGATAGCGTGACGGCGTATTGCCGGTATTGAAGTGCTGATGGAACCACATGTTCGGCGGCACGATCAAACTGCCAACCTCCCACGGATAGTGGCGCGGCTCCTCTCCTTCCGGCCACATCAGCGAGTAGCCCTCCCCCGAGAGAATGATCACGTGCGCGCCGGGACCGTGGCGGTGACCCTTCTTATAGGTGCCGATCGGGAATTGCGAGATGTGCGCGTTCATCGACGACTTCGCGAAGTTGAAGCGGATGTGCCCGCCGCCTGCGCCACGCTCCTTAGCCGTGATCAGCGGCAGGTTCACCGCATCCGGCACGAAGTTGGTGACGAGCTTGAAACCCTGCGTCTCCGACTTTGCCGCGAAGTAGTCCGGCTCTCCGTTGAAGCGGCCGAGGAAGTCGTAGTTCGTATTGAAAACGAACTCCGGCTCTTCGTAGACGTTGACGATCGGCGGCGCATTGGTGACGGCGACGAAGCGCGCCGCATCCTTACCCGACGCATTGAAGTGCTGGTGCCAGCAGTTGAGCGGAATCGCGAACAGCGCACCCGGGCCCCATTCGAACGTGATCCGGTGGCCCTTGTCGTTCCACACGGCTGTCGAGCCGCGGCCCGACAGAATCATGATCATCTCTTCATAGAGCTGTCGCTGGGGCGCGAGCTTCTTGCCAGGCGCGATCTCGCAGACGTAGCAGTCGTTCGTGGTCCGCGAGGCATCGTGGTTGAGATAGACGCCCTTGCCCTCGCGCCGGGCCCACGGCTTCAGCTCGACCGTATTGAGATTGCGAACGTAGAGCGCATCGATGATGTCGAGACCTTCCTTGCGGACCCACGTGGTGTAGGGCGTCTCCTTCTCGGTCGCGAATTTCTTCGCCATCTCGTCGGAAACGATCGCCGTCTTCGTACCCTGCTTTGCACCGTCAGCCATCGCCTGCC
>CAMDMH010000134.1 GCA_945901835.1 Devosia equisanguinis
CGCGGCCCTTGAGATCAGCGGCCGACTTCACGCCGGTCTTGGCATTGATGATGACGAGCCCGACCTCCTGCTGCGGCGAGCCCAGCCAATGAAAGTGCTGCGGATCGTATTGCACCGCCGACTTGTCGAAATCATAAATCTTCACAAGCCCCGCGTTGCGCGACAGCCCGCCGATCACCGTTCCGTCCTGATGCGCGACGTTGTTGATGTAATTCGCCGCGCGCAGCCCCTCGGCGCCGACCATGTTCTGCACCACGATCGACGGCTCGCCGGGAATGTGACGCGCCATGTGCACCGCGAGCAGCCGCGCATACTGATCGTATCCACCGCCAGGCGACGCCGCCGTGATAAGCGTGATCCGCCGCGCCTTGTAGAACTCCGCCGGCGACTGCGCTTCGGCAACGCTGACGGCTGCAATGGCGACGACACCTGTAATCAACGCGACAGCAAGACGGCGCGAGATCCGACGCGGCACAGCATTCCTCATCACGACTTCCCCCCCGGCCTCAATGCGGAAATGATCTCTTGCGTGTGCTCGCCCAATTCCGGCGACACCGATCGGATCGTCGGTGGCGTGCCCGACATGCGCAGCCCCCCGCGAACGAGCCCGACTTTGCCGAGAATCTTGTGCGGAACATCCACGCGCATCCCCAGATGCTCGACCTGCGGATCGGAGAATACGTCTGCGAAGTTATTGAGCGGGGCTGCCGGCACATCCTCGGCTAGCAGCTTGTCGATCCAATCGCCGCGCGGCGCCGACTTGAATATCGAGCTGAGTTCGTTGTGCAGTTGGTCGTAGTTGCGGCTCCGTGCTGCACGCGCAGAAAAGCGCTCGTCCAGCACCCACTCCGGCTTGCCGACGACCCGAACGAGACCTTCCCAGAACTTCTGCGGCGACGAGAGATGTATCACGAACGGTTTGCCGTCGCCCGCGACGAACGCGAACACCTGCGCGCGATGCGTTCGCGTCGCCCGGCTCGGCGTCTTCCCGTTCTCGAAATAGTTGGCGGCATTCTCACCGCAGAACGACAGCGTCGCCTCGAGCAGCGACGTATCGATGCGTTGACCGACACCGCTGACACCGCGAGCGACGAGTGCCGCCAGAATGCCCTGCGCCGCCACCATTCCAGACAAGTGGTCCGATATCGAAATCCCCATCGGGCGCGGATCGTCCATATCGGTCAGTAAGCTGAGAAGACCACTCGTGGCTTGTCCGACGGTGTCGTACCCCGGCCGCTTCGCATAAGGGCCCGTGTCGCCGAAGCCCGTGATCGCACAGTAGATCAGCCGCGGGTTATCGACCTTCAGCGCGTCATAACCGAGACCAAGCCGCTCCATCGCACCGCTGCGGAAGTTCTCGATGATCACATCGGCGCTCGCCGCGAGCAGACGCGCATCAGCCTTGCCCTGCGCCGTCTTGAGATCGAGCGCGACGCTCTTCTTGTTCCGGTTCACCGAGCCGAACGTCGGACTGTAGGTGACGCGCCCCCAACTCCGGAAGGGATCCCCTTTGTCCGGGCTTTCCACCTTGATCACCTCGGCGCCGAGATCGCCGATCATCATCCCCGCGTAGGGTCCCGAGACGTAGCTCGCGAACTCCACCACGCGGATTCCATCCAGTGCTCCCGCCACGGCGCTCCCCAGGATCAGACTTCTTTGGGGGGAACTGTAGTGCCTGATCGATCCGGGCGGAAGCGCTTCACCACTCGCTTCATTTTTCGAGGGGGCGACGCGCGGTAGCCCCGCCCGTCAACGCCGACGCTCGTACTTTGAGAGCACCGCGTAAGCCCGCTCCAGCGTCGCGTCCGCCATCGCCGCATGCCCCTCTGCGGTGGGATGAAACGCTCCCGAATAAGTCGCCGCCAACAGCAACTGGAACCACTGGATGCTCTCGAGCTTCAGCGCCTTCTGCAGCAGGCCCTGTGCAACATGGAAGTTGCCGGTCATGAACGCATCGTTGGGCGTGCGGAACCAGCGCTGACGCGAAGCGTAGGCCTGGAAATCCGCGGGGTTGTAAGGCTCCCACTCCCCCTTGAACCGGCGAGGCATCCTGAGATCGTCGACGCTCGACAGCGCATTCTCCGCCCAGCCCGCACAGATCCCGCGGCCCAGAAACTGATCACGATGCCGCTCGACGAAAGTCCAGCCGTGCTCGCGCGCCGAAGCCCGCATGACGCGCTGCAACTTGTCGGCCGCCCGCTGGCTTTCCCGTGCCTTCCCCGCCGACAACTGGAAATCCGGCACGACTTCCATACCCGCCGTGCTGTCGGGACACACCGCCCTGCCATCCTCGAGCAGCGCCATCGCCGGATAGGCGGTCAGCACGATGCGGTCGCTCTCGTTCCACGGCACATGTAGCAGATTGTGAAACGCCCGGTTCAGCGACTTGTAGCGCTCGTCGAGGACATCCAGCGCGGCATTGGCTTCACGCTCGCCGTGCACCTGTCCGATCCAGCCGCCGAGCCGTCGCAGATTGGTATCGTCCGACAGCACCGCATTGGCGACCAGGCGGGCAAACCCGACGTCGTTGCCGCCGATCGACATCAAGATCAAATCGATCTTGCGCGCATTCTCCTGTTGGCACTTGTGCAACACGAGGCCACCTTGCAGCGCCTCGATCTTGCCGTTCATGTGATAGGCTTCGGGAAGATCTTGTGCGGGCGCATCGAAACTTCCGCACTGTGCGATAGCGACCGCCGAGATCTGAGAGAATTCCGGCGGCACCGGCACCCATTCGTTCCCCTTGTAGCGCAGGAACAGCCCGTGCACGACCTCTGCGCCGGAGCACGCCACGCCCACGTACGTGACGGCGCGATGGGGATCTTCCAGCGAAAGCTGCAGCGCTGAGCGCAGCTGATACGAATAGAGCGAACGATGGCAGGCCTGATCGAGCCACCGCGCGTTGTTGGCGATGAAATCGCGGTCGCCGATCTGCCGCCAATTGCCGGCACGCGCGGGATAGCTGACCGGCTGGCTCGCCGCACTCCGTTTAGGATCCTGGCGTCCGTAATCGGCGACGCGCTCGCGGGAGAAGCGCACGGGCACGTCCGGATTGCCCTCACCGCTGCCGAAGCTGTCGCCCATGCCGACGATGAAGATATCACGTACCCGGACGTCTTCCTCGGCCACCTCGCGGCCATCGATCTCGACACTGAGCGTCAACCCGACGGGAAAGGGAACCTGCACCTCGACCGGCTTGGCGCACGCCTGCTTCACCACGACGCCTGCTTCACTGTTGCGGCCCTTGGGCGCCGCTTTCCAAACGCAGGAAATCTGCTCCGCATCTGCAAACGCTGCCAACTGCGCGACGATCCGATGACTGTCGGGCTGCGCATAAGGCTTCCCATCGGGGCAAACATGCTGGTTCTTGCTGGCATTCCAGCAAGGACGCCCTTCGATCGCCGCAGCCCAGCCTTCCGGATGCCGGGAGGCGAGCGCGCGCTCGGCACTCAGGACGGGCGTGCGCCGCTGCTCGGGGGTGAGCGCGATCCACGTCGCGCGATGCACGTCCGCATCGCGAGGATTCGAAAAGAAACGGAAGGTATTGCGCACGCGCCAGTCGATCTTCAGGTAAGCGGGAACTTCCGCGGCCCGGTTCGTTGTGGCGCCCTCGTCCGCACGGTCGACCGCCTCGCCCGAGCCACCTTCGGCAACGGCAGGACCGGCGATCAGAACTGCCAGCGCGACGGATCCGATCAAGCGATACATCGAATTCATGTTGAGCATCCCCTCGCTTTAACCATGCGCCACGACCGCAGGATGACGGCCCGCACAGCATGCGTTGCCCGGAAGCAGCGGTTCAAAACCGCCCGGTCCGGCTCGTCCGCCAGATCCGCCAGACCCGTATAAAAGGCGCAATATCGATCGCCCGCAGAGACATGATCTCCCCCCGCTTGCTCGCCTCCAAATAGGGCCGAACCAGGGCGATGGGTAGTGCTGCGAAGCGCACCTGCCGATCAGCCTCTTGATAACCCTGCAGGAGCCGCATCAGGCGCGCTTCCACAGCCCCCGCCAACTCGTTCTGGACAGCGCGCCATCCTGCCGCAGGATCATTGCCGCCCGGATTATCAGCCCCCGCATGAGCGGCAACGCCATGCCGTTCCAGGAGGCTCGCCGGCAGCACGATTCGTCCCTGTGCTAGTTCCGCCGGCGCCTCGATCAGGCACCGCGAAAGCCCATAGACGCCGCCGGCCTCGGCAAGCACCGGCGGCGCCGGGCCATGCCCCCCTAGCATCCGCCACGCCGCCTCGAACAAACCACCGTCGAACCCCGCCAGATGCGCGACGAGGCGATCGAGATCATCGAACGGCCGGTCCTCGAGCCGCTCGATCTGTGCATCCAGCACCCGATGGATGAGCTCGAACGGAACCTCGCGTCGGCGCAACGTCCGCGCCAGGGCATCGGCGATGGGATGCCCTACCGCCCCATCCGACGTTTGGAGCGCATCACGCCACCATTGCAATCGGATCTCCCCGATCATCGGCTGGCTGACGTCGCCGGGAATGCGAGCAATCTCACCTGCGAAAGCGGCCAGCGCCAGAAGATCGTCCCGCACATCGGCTGGCGCGAGCAGAGCCGCGAGATAGCGGTCCCGCTCGAACGCACGCGCCGTGGCGCGTACGACGTTCGGATCACCCGGCTTCATGCTGCTGTGGCCGGAGTCGCTCACCCGCATCCCCGACAAGATCGCTCAACCAACACGGGCCAATCTCGAATCAAGAATGTGCGGCCGCCACCATCGCCAGCGTCACCGGAACCGACAGGACGAGGTTCCATCGTGCATACGTAGCAACCTTCGCGCGCGCTGCCGCAACTTTCTCCGCCGTCCCCGTCTCGATGCCCAGCACGAGACGCAGCCCCGGCCAGATCATCATATGCACGAACATGTACATCGCCATCGCAGCGACCACGCCCGCCCACATCAGAATGTTGCGCGACGTCGGAATGAAAACGGCCGAGGCATAGACGAGGCTGCCGCCGAGATAACCGCTGGTGAACAGCAGCATTGCGCCGGTCACTACGGTCAGGTGCGATGCCCGCCGGAACGTCAGCGCCACCCGCGGCACGATGTGCTTCAGGATCGCGCCGCGTCCGGGTTGATCGGCTTCGGCGATCGCCACGAGCTTGATGAAGTTGACGAACCACACCATACCCAACCACACGATGGCCGCCCCCACGTGCAGCCATCGCAGCAGCACAGCGATCAGCCCGACCGCATCGATCCCGCTGCCGGTGGCGAGCGCCACGACGAGCACCAGCAACGAAGCCACAGCCCCCAGTGCCAGGGCCTTGCCCGGTGTTCCCAACAAACCGCCCATGACTGCCTCCAAGAAGTCGCGCCGGTGCGGCCGGCGTGTCCGCAATTCAGTCGACTGCGATCAACGCCGCCGCGACCTGTCGCTTTTCGGCGAGCAGAATGTTGTACGTCCGCGCCGCCGCCCCCGTCATCATGCTCTCGATCACGATGCCCGCGCTCTCGAACGCGCGCTTGATCTCCCGCGAGGGAAACGCTTGTGCGACGCCGGTGCCCAGCAGCAAGACGCCGATGTGCTCCCCGTCTGCCAGCACGCGGGAAAAATGCTCGAGCTGCAGATCGCCCGGCGTCCGCGGCTCCCATCCCCAAACGCCGCTCGGCAGGAACAGCAGCGATCCCCGATGGCTCATGTCCGCGAACCTGAACCCGCCATTGCCATAGGCGTCGATCGGCGATTGCCCGGGACAATGAGCATCGAACCGCGGAGCCTGATCCTCCGGCAGCGCCATCTGAGATCCGCCTCCGCTGCGTGCCGAATCGAACCCTGCGTACTCTGTCAGACGCGCGGCTTGCCGCCAGCACCTGCTGACGCATCGGCCCAGTCGCGCTTCACGCCGAGATAATCGAGTACCGGCGCGGAAATGAAGATCGACGAGTAGGTGCCGACGAGGACGCCGAAGAGCATCGCAAACGAGAAGTTGTGGATCACCGCGCCGCCGAAGGTGTAGAGAACCACTAGAACCATGATCGTCGTCGTACCCGTCAGGATCGTGCGCGACAGCGTCTCGTTGATCGACAGGTTGAGCAGTTCATTGAGCGGCATGCGCTTGAACTTGCGCAGGTTCTCGCGAATGCGGTCGGCCACGACGACGGTATCGTTCACCGAGTACCCCAGAATCGTCAGCAGAGCCGCCACGATCGACAGGTCGAATTCCAGTTGGAACAGGGAAAAAATGCCCGCTGTCAGCAACACGTCGTGCAGCAGCGCCATGATCGCGCCGAACGCGAACTGCCACTCGAACCGGAACCAGACGTAGGCCACGATGGCCAACAGCGAGCACAACACGGCGATGATGCCGGTCATCCGTAACTCGGCGGAAACGGCAGGGCCGACCACCTCGACGCGCCGCTGCGTGAACCCGTCACCCAGTGCTGCAACGACCTTCTGCAGGGCCTCCTGCTGCTTGACCTCGCCGTCGCGGGGGTCCTTGCCCGTCTGCTGCTCGACGCGGATCAGCACGTCGGTCGGTACTCCGAACGACTGGATCTGCACCTCGCCCAGACCAAGCTTGCCGAGGCGCGAGCGCAGTTCCGTGACATCCGCCGGGCCCGACTTGGACTGCACCTCGATCATGGTGCCGCCCTTGAAGTCGACACCATAGTTGAAGCCACGCACCCCGATCACCACGAGCGACAGCACCATCGCCACGACCGAGCCCCAGAAGCACACGCTCTTGAAGCGCATGAACGGCAGCATCGTCCCGTGCGGGAAGAAATCGAAGCCTTTGAAGTTCGGCACCAGCATCTTTTTTCACTTCTATCGTGTTGGTTCGAGGCGATGCGATCTCACACCGGCACTTCGATTTTCTGGGACTTGGCCCGCGCCGACCTGAGCCAGAGCGAGACGAGCAGCCGCGTCACCGTGACCGCCGTGAACACCGACGTGAAGATGCCGAGCGTCAGTGTGACCGCAAATCCCCGGATCGGACCGGAGCCGAGCCAGAACATGATGATAGCAGCAGCGAGCGTCGTGAGCTGACTGTCGGCAATGGCGACGATCGCCCGATTAAACCCGGCGTCTATGGCAGCGATGGCGGTCTTGCCCGCCCGCAATTCCTCGCGGATACGCTCATAGATCAGCACGTTGGCGTCGACCGCCATGCCGATCGTGAGCACGAGGCCGGCAATTCCCGGCAGCGTCAATGTCGAGCCGATCACCGACATCAGCGCCACGATCATCAATCCGTTCACCATCAGCGCGATGGCAGCGAAGATGCCGAACGTGCCGTAGGCGATGATCGTCACGAGGATCGTCGCTGCCGAACCGATACCGAATGCCCGCATGCCCGCATCGACGGAATCCTGTCCGAGGCTCGCCCCGACCGTGCGCTCTTCGACGATCGTGAGCTTTGCCGGCAGCGCGCCCGAGCGCAGCTTGATGGCGAGATCGTTGGCGCTCTCGACCGTAAAGTTACCCGAGATCTGCCCTGAACCGCCCAAGATCTCCGACCGGATCACAGGTGCCGACAGCACCTTGTCATCGAGCACGATCGCAAAGGGCCGGCCGATGTTGTCTTGCGTGAAGCGGCCAAAAATCCGCGCGCCCTTCTGATTGAAGCGGAAGTTGATCACCGCCTCGTTCGTACGGCTGTCGAACCCCTGCTGCGAATCGCCGAGATCTTCGCCTTGGACGATCGGGAT
>CAMDMH010000135.1 GCA_945901835.1 Devosia equisanguinis
CGATGACTACCTCCTGCGTCACAACGCATTCGCCAAACCTTATCGATGGACCAAGCCAGCCGCCGACATCCTTGCCAAAGAACGCCGCGCCCTCGATAAACTCGAAGCCATCAAAGCCGGGTACCAAGCGTCAGACTCGGAACACTAGCGCTCAAGCTCGCCTACACCGCCTTCATGGCGGTTCTCATCCCTGTCTACGCCTACTACTACGGACCAGCCAATTTCCTGTACTTCTGCGACGTGGCGCTGCTGCTGACACTGGCCGGCATTTGGCTCGACAATCGCCTCCTTGTCTCCATGTGCGCTGTTGGAATTCTCGCGCCGCAGATACTCTGGCTGGTGGACTTCTTCGCGCAATTCGCCGGAATGCCGATCACCGGCGTAACCGGCTACATGTTCGATTCGACGAAGCCGCTCTTTCTGCGGGGGCTCTCGCTGTTCCACGGATGGCTGCCGCTTCTCCTGCTCTATCTCGTCTGGCGGAACGGCTACGATCGCCGCGCGCTGAAGGCATGGACGGTACTGGCCTGGCTCGTCATCCTCGTGTGCTACTTCTTCATGCCCGGCCCCCGGCCCGATCCCGGCAATGCTGCCGTCAACATCAACTACGTCCACGGCTTCAGCGACACCGCCGCGCAGACATGGATGCACCCGCTGCTGTGGGTGGCGATGATGATGGTCGTCTTGCCCGTAGTACTTTTCATCCCTCCGCACTTCGCCTTGCTCCGCTGGAAAGGCAAAGCCTGAGCCGATCTGTCGTCATTCCGGCAATTTGCGAACCCACGCCGCGATCTCCGCGATCACCCCTCCGGGTTGCTCTGGCAACAGCGCGTGGCTCGCATCGGAAATAGTTCGTACAGTGGCGCGCTCCCCGAATGCGTCGCGCGCTTCGTACCATGCATCCCGGGGCCTGAACGGATCTTGCTCCGGCACGAGATCGAGCAGCGGCGCATCGCCGGCCTGCCAGTATTCGTCCTGCTTCGTGGCCGCGACCGCGACGCCCTGAACCGCCATCGCACCGCCCGACCATCCCGAGAGCCAAGCTTTCGCATCCTCCGGCCGCAGGAAGAACCCCTTCCGTAGCGCCTCTAGCCGCTGCTCAGGGGCAAGTCCGGGATTGCCCGCCGCCTGCATGACTGCATGCAACTCCTTAGGATACGACTTGGCCGCGGCAGCCATTAGCACGACACCGCGCACGAGGTGCGGATGATCGGTCGCCACCATCCGCGCCACCCAATTGCCGAATGCATGCCCAGCCACGACAGCGCGCCCAGCTCCCTCTCGCTCGATCACGTGCGCTATGTCCCGCGCCAGATCCTGCATACGGATACCGGTGCTCGGCCCTCTGCTGAGCAGCGCCCCACGCGGCTGCGGCCGAAGCACGCGAAACCCGGCATCCGCAAGCCCAGCCGCAACGTCGTTGAAATCTTCCGAGTCCCGCCCGCGTGAAGGCAGCATCACGATAAGAGGCCCGCTCCCCTCGTGGATAAGGTCGATCTGGACGTCCGCGTAGCGGATCACTTCCCGGCATCTGGAAGACGCGAAAAGCAAGCCTGTTCTCGTCGGCATCTCGGTCATCACTCCGGCCTGGATCGCGACTTCCAGCAGCATTCACCTAAAGGACAGCATATTGACATTTTACTGTCAATCACCTTCATTCCAGTATCCTTCGAGGAACAGACGGCAGACCAGGAATGACCGGGGCCCTTCAAAGCAATCGGACCAGGATGGATTTCAGCCGCAGCGCGGTGTCGCGATACCTGCAACTGGCATCGCTCTTCCGGCGTCGCATCGAAGCTGGCGAGTGGCAGATCGGCCAGCAGATTCCGACCATCGACGTGCTGGCCGCACAATGCGGCGTCGCCCGCGCGACTGTACGCCAAGCCCTCTATCAGCTCGAGAAGGATCGTTTGATCGAGAGGTTCCGCGCCAAGGGCACCTTCGTTCGTGCGAGCCCCACGTCGAACTTGTGGTGCGATGTCGGTACCGATTGGTCTGGCATGCTGTTGGCACGCGAGGGCGCGACGATCGAACTGCTCGGGACGGAGTTCATCGATGAGCTTCCTGGGCCGCTCGATGATTTCGGAAAACCAGCGCCGTCGTATCTGAAACTTCGACGGCGTCACTGGCGTGAAAAGACGCCGTTCCTGCTTGCTTCCGTTTTCATCGAGAAAAAGCTCTCGAAGCGCGTCCCGAAAACAGCGTGGACGATCAAAACGGCGATGCGCCTCATCCACGATGTGCCCGACTTGAAGATCGCAGATGGGCGTCAGACACTCACGATCGGCAGTGCGGACCCCGAGATCGCAACCGATCTCGAATTGCCACTCAACGCGCCGGTCGCATTCGTCAGAAGAATCGCACTCGATGCCGACGGCACCATCCTGCTACTCGCAAACGGCATCTATCGAGGCGACGTCGTCCGTGTAGACATCAAGCTGAAGTAGGTACACATCCGATGAAGCTGCATTGGTCTGGCCGCTCGCCGTTCGTACGCAAGGTGATGGTCGCAGCCCACGAGTTGGGCCTCGTCGATCGCCTGAAGCTGGTCCGCTCCGTCGTCGCGATGAATGCGCCCAACAGAGAACTGATGCGCGACAATCCGCTGAGCCGCATTCCCACACTCGTTCTCGACGACGGGACCGTTCTGACCGACAGCCTTCTCATCTGCGAGTACCTGCAAGTGCAGGCCGGCGGCAACCTTCTGTTCCCGGCAAACACCGCCGGCCGCATCGACGCCCTGCGTCGCCACGCGCTCGGGACCGGCTTCATCGAGGTCACCGTCCTCCGCCGCAACGAACTCAACCGCGCGCCCGAACAGCGCTCACCCGCACACGTCGATGCATACGCCGCGAAGTTTGCGGCCACTCTACCCGCACTCGAACGCGAAGCCCCAACGCTGAAAGCCAAGTCGATCGACGTCGGCCACATCGCGATCGGCTGCGCCCTCTCTTACCTCGACTTCCGTTTCGCCGACGAACCTTGGCGGCCGGCCTATCCTGCTCTCGCGGGCTGGCACGAAGCCTTCGCCGCGCGCCCCTCGATGCACGCCACAGTTCCGGTAGACGGCTGAAGTCGTCGTAGGTTCGGTCAACCCCGGACGCGCACAGCGCGAGCCGGGGGCGACCCGAGATCCACGGCACTTCGGGAAACGTGTTAGGTCGCGGCCAGTGGCCTTGACCCAACCTACGTGGAAAGTGAGCAACTGGCAGCTCGTCTCAGCGAATGATCTTGGCCGACACCGTCTCCGCGTAAAGCTCGTCGACCAGTGCTTGCCGGTTCGCGAGCACCGCGCGCTGATTGATCGAGCCCTTGTCGGTCATCTCGCCGGTGTCGATCGATGGCGGCGCTTCGAGCAGCAGCAGCTTCGCGATCCGTCCCGAACTGCCAGCAGCATTTTCGTTGAACGAAGCCAGCAGCGAGGCGAATTTTTCCCGCACGCCCGCCGCAGCCAGCACATGGCCAGCCCCGGCCTTCGCATCGATCCCCTTCGCAAGCGCCCGGCACGCATCGACATCGGGAATCACCAGCCCCGTCACGTCGTCACGATCATGCCCCGCCACGACCAGCTCACGCACGTATGGCGCGAAGTGCGATACGAACCGCGCCTTCATCGGCCCGACGCTCACCCACGTTCCCGTCGCCAGCTTGAAATCTTCAGCCACGCGGCCATCGAAGTAGAAGCCTTGCTCGGGATCTTTTTCGTCTGCAAAACGGAAAGCGTCGCCGAGCAGGTAATAGCCATCCTCGTCGAACGCTACTTTGTTGAGCTCCGGTTGCCGCCAATAACCCGGCGTGATCAGCGGCCCCTTGATCCGCACTTCCAGCTTGCCCGCATTCGGCACCAGTTTCATCTCGACACCGGCATTCGGAATGCCGATCACACCAGGCGCACGGGCCTTCGCGTTGACCGACGTCGCCGACGGAGCCGTCTCCGTCGACCCCAGCGACGTGATCATCGGGACCTTGTCGCCCGTCGTCTCCACGCCGATCTTCTCGATCTCGGCGGTTACGTGTGGCGGCAGCGCTGCCCCCGCGTAGAAGAAACACTGCAGGCGACTGAACAAACTGCGCCGCAGCTCGGGTTCCGCCCTTAAGTACGGCAGGAGCATCTCGAAGCCCTTGGGCACATTGAAATAGACCGTCGGCGCGACCTCGCGCAGATTGCGTACCGTCTCCTCGAATGCGCCCGGCAGCGGCTTACCATCGTCGATGTAAAGCGTGCCCCCGTGCATCAGCACGAGATTGAAGTTGTGATTAGCGCCGAACGTATGGCTCCACGGCAGCCAGTCGAGCACCACCGGCGGCGTCTCCGCGAAACTCGGAAACGCTCTTGCGATCATCACCTGATTCGACGCCATCATCCGCTGCGTGTTGATCACACCCTTCGGCGTCCCCGTCGAGCCCGACGTGAACAGCAGCTTCGCAATCGTGTCGGGACCGACCTTGGCGTGCGCCGCATCGACCGCAGCTGTCGCCTTCGTGTTCCACAGCGCCTCGAGCGATGTCGCCGCGCGCCCCTGCGGCGCATTCTCGAGCACGACCAGCTCGACGTCAGACGGAACCGCTTCTTTGATAGCGCGTGAGAACTGCGCACCGTTGATCGCGAACACCAGTCCCGGCGTCAGCAGAGCGAGGATCGTGCGCAGCTTCCCGAAATCCGTCGCAACCAGAGAATAGGCCGGCGAGATCGAGGCATAAGGCACGCCTCCATACATCGCGCCGAGGCCGAGCAACGCGTGCTCCAGCCCATTTCCCGACAGAACCGCGATCGGTCGCTCTGCCGAAAGCCCACGATCTATGAGGCTCTGGGCGATGTTCCGCGCCAGTGTACGGGCGCCCGCATAAGTGATCTCGCACCACTTCCCCGTCGCATCGCGTTGCGCCAGGAACACGCGATCGGGCGTTGCTTGCGCCCAATGATCCAGCCGGTCCGTCACCGAACGCGGATAACTCCCCAGCTCTTGCGGCGAGCGTACGTAGATCGTCCCGTCGTTGTTGCGTCTCACCTCGACGTCCGACGGCCCGAAGCGAAGCGGAACCTTCTTTGATGCGGCCGTCGCCGCGCTCGCAGCCGAATAAACCGCCGTTGACGTTGCCGTAGCTGTTGCACTCGTCATCTTCGTCTCCTCCCGTCGCGCCGTCTTCGATCGGCTTCGACAGACCAATACTCAATCGCCCCGCAACACCTTTGCCGCACGCTTCTCCAGGAAATCCTTGAGCCGCTGCTGCGCTTCCGGCGTCGTCTCCGCGATCGCCGCCATCAGCGATTCCATGAAGAAGCCCGTCGCCGGGTCGCTCTCCGCAATCCGTGGCAACGCGTGCATGACCGCAAAGTTCGTCATCGCGGCGTTCTTCGCAATCCTGCGCGCAAGCTCGATCCCCTTGTCGAGCCCCGTGCCGTCAGCGACTAGATACTGGCTGATGCCCGCCGCATGACCTTCCTCTGCCGACAGCGTCCGCCCCGTCAGCATCATGTCCTGCACGCGATGCACGCCGATGAGACGCGGAATGCGCACCGATCCCCCGCCGCCGAGAAAGATCCCGCGCTGCCCCTCTGGCAAACCATAGTAGGCCGAACGCTCCGCCACGCGGATGTGCGTCGACGCAGCAAGCTCGAGCCCGCCACCGACCACCGCACCGTGCAACACAGAAACCACCGGCACCCGCCCGAACTGGATTTCCTGAAACGCCTTGTGCCACATCTGCGAATGCAGCACACCGCGATGGATGTCGATCGGCCCAGACGCTTCACTGAGATACACCTCGCTGAGGTCGAGCCCCGCGCTGAAATGCTCGCCCTCGCCGTGCAGCACCACCGCCCCGACCCCCTCGGGAACTTCCATGAAATAGCGCCGCAAGCCTATCACTGTCTGATCGTCGAGCGCATTGCGCTTCGCCGCCCGCGACAGCCTGAGTATCCCCACATCGCCGTCCCGCGAAGCCGTCAGCGTCGGCGGCAATTGAACTTCAGGCATCACGTAGGCTCCATTCTCCGCAGCTTCGATCAGTGCCGCACACCAAGTCCCAGATAGCTTTCGATCACGCGGTTGTCCGCGACGAGTTCCGCCGCCGGCCCGTGCATCGGGAACTCACCCAGCTCCATCACATAGGCCTGGTCTGCCACCTGCAACGCCGCACGTGCGTTCTGCTCGACAAGCAGGATCGACACGCCGTCCCGGCGCAGGTCGGTCACGATCCGGAAGATTTCCTTCACGATCAGCGGCGCGAGCCCGAGGCTCGGCTCGTCCAGCATCAGCAATCGCGGACGGCTCATCAGCGCGCGCCCCATGGCCAACATCTGCCGCTCACCGCCCGAAAGAGTTCCGGCAAGCTGCCCCCGCCGCTCTTCGAGACGCGGAAACCGCACGAACACCTGAGCCATTCCATCCGCGATCGCGGAGCCCCCCAGCCGATAAGCGCCGAGCCGCAGATTGTCCTCGACCGTCATCGCGGCGAACAACTCGCGCTTCTCCGGCACGAGACACAGCCCCTCGCACACCCGCGCCTCGACGAGCGTCCGCCCCAGCGCCTTGCCGTGAAACACGACATCGCCACGCGACGGCAGAACGCCCATGATCGCGTTCATCAGGGTCGACTTGCCCGCGCCATTGGCGCCGATCACCGTGACGATCCCACCCGCCGGAATCGACAGAGAAACGTTGCGCACAGCCTCCACACGGCCATAGGCGACGGACAATCCTGAAACCTCGAGAACAGGCGCACTCATTCGACGCCCCCGAGATACGCTTCCAGCACAGCCGGATTGACGCTGATCTCCGCCGGCGTCCCCTCCGCGATCTTCGTTCCGAAATCGAGCACTACGAGATGGTTCGTCACCTTCATAACGAAGTCCATATCGTGCTCGACCAGCAGAATGCTCATGCCGTCCGCGCGCAGTTGCGCCAACAGTTCCGCCAACCGCTGCTTCTCGTTGAACCGCAAGCCGGCCGCCGGCTCGTCGAGCAGCAGCAACGCCGGATCGAGACACAGCGCGCGCGCGATCTCGGCGACACGCTGCTGTCCGAGCGCCAATGACCCTGCCGGCTTGTGCATATGCTCGGCCAATCCGACCCGCTCGATCTGCCGCGCCGCTTCCGCGATCAACCGCGCTTCAGCTACACGATCGAGCCGCAGCATCGACGAGATCACGCCGGGCCGGAGCCGCGAATGCGCGCCGATCGCGACATTCTCGAGGACCGTCATCGACGGCATCAGCTTCACGTGCTGGAACGTCCGCGCGATGCCGAGCTCCGCGATCTTCCGCGCCGGCATCGCATCGATCCGCTGGCCCCGATAGCGGATCTCGCCTGCCGTCGCCGGCAACACGCCGGTCAGCAGATTGAAGGTCGTGCTCTTTCCCGCGCCGTTCGGTCCTATGAGACCGACGATCTCGCCGCCCTTCACTGTGAAACTGACATCGTTCACCGCAACGAGCCCGCCGAACTGCTTGCGCGCATGCGACGCTTCGAGTAGCGGCATCCCGCGTTCAGGCGAAGGCCTGCGCTGCAGGGGCTCTGCCTCGTGATCGATCGCCTTTTCACGCGCCGGTGGCAGTAGCCGCATCAGGAACGGCCACAATCCCTCTCGCGCGAGCTGCAACACCGCGACCATCAGGATGCCGAACACGATCGT
>CAMDMH010000136.1 GCA_945901835.1 Devosia equisanguinis
GGTGCGGTGGTATTCCTCATAACTGCAACGGTACTTCTACCAGCCATGAGGGAAGGGTCCAAGTTGGTCATGGACTTGGTTGGTCACTTCACGCGCATGAGAAGCGGAAATGCAGGGACCAGAGAAGCCATCGAGGCCAGGTTCAACGAGGCTATCGAACTGCTGCTACGGAACGACAATCTTCCACATCTGGTTGTGATCGCCCATAGCCAGGGCACCGTCATAACGCTCGACGCCATGCTGCGTGACGGATGGATCGACGAGACGATGAAAAGGGTGAAGTCGTTAACTATCCTCACGTTCGGGTCGCCGTTGACCCACATCTACCAAGAATACTTTCCGCATTTGTACGGGCTACTGCACGCAACCGCATTGAAGACCTGTTGTACAGACCCTCGCATCAAATGGATCAATGTCTATCGGATCGACGATTTCGTCGGGACCAAGATCGATGATTCAATCGCCGGATTTCCCATAAACGTTGCCGCTCCAGCCGGAGGTCACACGAGCTACTGGCGTCCCGACGTGTTTAAAATATTGTTTGCGCGACCCGAGATGGTCGATGTGTTGTCGCCGCAGCGAATATCTTGATTGTCGGATCAGGGACTAATCGAACGGATAGACCCCCACCTGCGGCTCCCACGGTTTCTCGACGCCATCCATGCCGGAGCGGAGCATCGCGGCCCAGCTTTCCAGGGTGGTCGCGCCGATGTGGGGGGAGGCGAACAGGTTCGGCAGCTTCAGGAGCGGGTTGTTGTTGGCGGGCTCGATCGCGAATACGTCGAAGCAGGCGGCGGCGATGCGGCCCGACTGAAGCTCGGCGGCGAGAGCTGTCTCATCGACGATCATGCCGCGCGCGCAATTGACAAGCATCATGCCGGGCTTGAGCTTGGCCAGCACCTCGGGCGTGTACATGCCGATGGTCGTGGAGTTCTTCGGCAGGTGGATCGTCAGCACATCGGAGCGCGCCCACAATTCGTCGGCGCTCACGCTCTCTATGTTGTACTGGCGGCAGAAGTCTGAAATATCGACGCGGTCGCAGGCGATCAGCTTCACGCCGAACGGCTGCAGGAGCTTGGCGACTTCCTTGCCGATGTGGCCGAGGCCATGAATGCCTACCGTGCGCCCGCGCAAGTCGCCGCCGAAGCCGATCGGGCCTTTCCACTCGCCGCGATGGAGCATCGAGGAGAACTCGTGCACGCGGCGCAGGCCGAGGATCATCAAGCAGACCGTGAGTTCGGCCACGGAAGTCTTGTTGATGCCCGCGGCCCACCACATCCGGATGCCGTGCTTGTTCAGGAGGGTGGGGTCGATGTGGTCGACGCCGGCCGAGCACAGCGACAGCGTCTTCAGCTCGGGGAGTGCCGAGAAAACGCGGTCGGAGAAGTTCTCGATTCCGATGACTGCCGCGTCGTGACCGTGTGCGAACTCGATGAACTGGTCCTCGCTGAGGCGGTGCCGGTCAGTGCGGAACTTCGCGCCGGGATAGCGGCGCGCCAGCTCGGCCTTCAGCTCGGGGAAGAAGTCGAAGTAGGGGATGGTGACGGCGACGCGCATCGGGACCTGTCCGGATGAAGTGGTTTATTTCATGGTAGCATAACCGTCCGGCGAGGCGCCGCCGCTCCGATTTGAGAATGGGTGACCCGCTCGGGAGGAAGTCAGTTTCGCCCCCTTTGTTGATTTTGCAGATGGAGCCAACAGCGATTACTTGTCGATCAACCCGCGATGAATAGCAGGGCTTGCCAATTTCAAGGCAAAGGTTAGAAATCCATTCGCATAATGAGGCATAGCCCCAGCTGCACCACTTGCGGCAGGACTTGCACGGCTGCACCCGATATATCAGTGAAGAAGAAGCATCACCGGAGCGCGGACTGCGTTCCCAGCCTGGAGAACCGATACGATGAGCACGATGAAAGCCCTGGTGCTGCGCAAGCACGGTGACCTCGATGAACTCGAGGTGGTGGCCGACTATCCGCGCCCCGCCGTCCAGCCGGGCCACGTCGTGATCCGCGTCGGCGCGTCGTCGTTCAACTACCACGACGTGTTCACCGTCAAGGGCATGCCGGGCATCAAGGTGCCGATGCCGGTGATCATCGGTCTCGACATGGCCGGCACGATTGCGGAAGTCGGCGCGGACGTGAAGGGCTGGAAGGCCGGCGACCGGGTGCTCGTCAACCCGCTCAACAAGAAGAAGGGCCTGATGGGCGAGATGATGGACGGCGGCATGGCGGAATACTGCCTCGTCGCAGCCGACCAGTTGATCGCAATGCCCGACAAGGTTTCGTTTGCAGAGGCGGCCTCGCTGCCCGTCGCCTACGGCACCGCCCACCGCATGATCATCACGCACAAGACGATCAAGGCCGGTGACAAGGTTCTGATCCTGGGCGCGTCGGGCGGCGTCGGCACGGGATGCATCCTGCTCGCCAAGATGCTCGGCGCCGAAGTGATCGCGTGCACGTCGAGCCAGGAGAAGGTCGACGCGCTGAAGAAGTTCGGCGCCGATCACGTGATCAACGTCAACGAGGTCGACTTCTCCAAGTGGGCCAACGAAAAGTACGGCAAGCCGCAGCGGCGCAACTACGACGGCGGCGTCGACGTGCTGATCAACTACACCGGCGGCGATACCTGGGCGCCCTCGCTCCGCTGCATCAAGCGCGGCGGCAAGCTGCTCGTTTGCGGCGCCACCGCGGGCCACGATCCGAAGGAAGATCTGCGCTACATCTGGAGCTTCGAGATCGAAGTGAAGGGCTCCAACAGCTTCTACGACGACGACCTCAAGGGCCTGATGGAGATGATCTCCTCTGGCAAGATGAAGCCGGTGATCGATGCCGAACTGCCGCTCGAAAAGGCCGCCGAGGGTCTGGCGCTGATCCGCGACCGCAAGGTGATCGGCAAGGTGGTCGTGACGCCGTAGAATTCGACTGATCGGCAGTCGGCAGATCGTAGGCTGGGTCAAGCGTAGCGCGACCCAGCAATGGATGAAGTCCCATGAATTGCTGGGTCGCGCTTCGCTACGCTGCGCTTGACCCAGCCTACGGAGATACTCAATGTCCGACGAAATGACGCCTGCCAAAGTCCAGGAAATGCTCCTGACGCGGCCTTTCCACCAGTGGCTCGGGCTGACGGTGACGGCCGTCGGCGACGAGACGATCGAACTGCGCGCAAAGTGGCGCGAGGAATGGGTCGTCAATCCGCAGGGCGGGTGGACGCACGGCGGGATTCTCGCCGCGCTCGTCGACCTCACCGCGGACTGGGCGATGATCAAGAAGCTCGCGCGCCCCGCGCCGACGGTCGACATGCGCGTCGACTATCACGCGCCGGCGAAGAAGGGCGACCTCGTCTGCAAGGGCAAGGTGGTGCGGATGGGCGGCCAGTTCAGTTGCGCCGAAGCCAGCATCTACGACGAGGCCGGCAAGCTTCTCGCCAGTGGGCGCGGCACGTATGCGACCGCTCCGCCGCCTGCGAAGGGGTGAGCGGGACCGCTCTTTTATCTCATCTTCCGTCATGGCCCGCGAAGGCGGGCCTTCCACGGCACAGAGCGAGTTGAGCCACGAACGTGGATGGCCGCCTTCGCGGCCATGACGTGAGAATGGGTTCGATTGTTCATCCACGACGTAACACCGATAGCCATGAGCAAGAACCCATCCTTCACGAACCTCGGTGATCTCGTTCGCCGCGACCTAGATCTGACCCGTACCGCGCTCATCGATCTGGGTGGCGAGAAGGCTCCGCGCGAGTTCTCGCACGGGGACCTAGACGCCGCTGCTGCCGGCGTTGCGCGGGCGCTGTCAAAGCGCGGGTTTGCACGGGGGAGCCGCATCGCGATCCTGTCGGCGAACCGGTTCGAGTATCTGGCGGCCTACTACGGCATCATGCGCGCGGGCCTCGTCGCGGTCCCCGTGAACTTCAAGTTTCCGCGCAAGGTCATCCATTACATTCTCGGCGATTGCGATGCGAAACTGGTGTTCTGCGACGCGGGCCGACGCGCGGATTGTCCGGTCGGGCTGCCTGTCGTCGAATTCGGTAGTGCTTGCCCCCCCTCCGGCCCTACGGGCCACCTCCCCCACGAGGGGGAAGGAGAGGCGATCAGCTTCGAATCTTTTCTCGATCGCGGGCCGTTCGAGACGGTCGTGCCGAAGCCGGACGATCCCGCGATGTTTCTCTACACGTCGGGATCGAGCGGAACGCCGAAGGGCGTGATCCTCTCGCATCATAGCCACATCTGGGTGGCGCAGACGCGGCTCGGCACCCAAGACCTTTCGCGACATCGCTATCTGATCGCCGCCCCGCTCTATCACATGAACGCGCTGGCGCTGTCGAAGCTCGCGGCGGTCGGTCATTCGACGATCGTGCTGCTGCCGCAGTTCTCCGCACGCGAATACATCGAGGCCATCGAGCGCTATCGCTGCACGATGCTGACCGCGGTGCCGCCGATGATCGCGATGATGCTGCGGGAGGCGGATCTCGTCGCGAAGACCGACCTGTCGAGCGTGGAGATCGTCCGGATGGGTTCTGCACCCGTCAGCCAGGCGCTGATGAGCGCGATCAAGCGGACGTTCCCGAAGGCCCAGGTCGTCAATGCCTACGGCACCACGGAAGCCGGCCCGGTCGTTTTTGGGCCGCATCCCGATGGCCTGCAGCAACCGGAGATGTCGGTCGGCTTCAAGCACAAGCTCGTCGAGTTGCGCCTCGCCGACGGCGACGACCGTGCCGCCACTCAAGGCGTGCTGGAAATGAAATGCCCGGCGGTCATGTCGGGCTATCACAACCGGCCGGATCTGAAGCCGCCGTTCGCCGCCGACGGCTTCTACATCACCGGCGACGTGTTCCGCCGCGACGAGAACGGATTCCACTATTTCGTCGGCCGCAGCGACGACATGTTCGTGTCGGGCGGCGAAAACATCTATCCCGCAGACGTGGAGCGCATGCTCGAACGCCATCCCGGCATCGCGCAGGCGGCCGTCGTGCCGGTCGACGACGACATCAAGGGAACCAAGCCGGTCGCGTTCGTCATCCCCAAACCCGGCCAGCAGCCCGCCGAGGGTGAGATCAAGCAGTTCGCGCTCGCCAATGCGCCGGCCTACCAGCATCCCCGCTCGGTGTGGTTGGTGGACGACCTGCCGCTCGCTTCGACCAACAAGCTCGACCGCGCCGCGCTCAAAGCGCAGGCAGCCGAGCGGCTGGCGAGCGCTGCGTTCAAGTCTTAGCTGCAATCCACGGGCAGGACGCACGCGGTGGACGCATTCATCCGGCATTCAGCCGGCAAGAGCGAAACTCGCTGAATGCGACACAAAACCATTCCTTCGGCGGCGGCAAATGCGCTGCTTGCCGCGACGCTGATCACCTCTACTTCAGCCAACGCCCAGTTGGCTTGCATTTCTGACTGGTCGGAGGCCGCCCCGATCGTGCGCCGCGAGGGGCTCGTGCCGATCGAGCACGTGGACCGGCTTGCGCGCGACCGTTCCTCGGTTCAGATCCTGCGGAGCGCGCTGTGCCGGGACCAGGACCGCTACGTCTACCGGCTGACGGTGCGGGGCGGTGAAGGCGTGATGCGAACGCTGGTGGTCGACGCGCGGCATCCTTTCGACTGAGGCTGCCGGGCGCTGGCTGAAGTGGACTGGCTGAAGTGGACTGGCGGGGGCGACGCCTAGTCATTGTTTTAGCGCAGGTTTCGCGGTGCCGTCCGATCGGATGATGCGCTAGGCTTCGATAGAGCTTCGCGATATAAGCGTGCTCTTCCTGCTGCTGTCCGGAGACATCCTTTGCGCGTTCTCGTTGTCGAAGACGAACCCGATCTCAACCGCCAGCTCGTCAAGGCGCTCGGCGATGCCGGGTACGCCGTCGACAGTGCCAAGGACGGCGAGGACGGCTATTTCCTCGGTGACACAGAGCCTTACGATGTCGTGATCCTCGATCTCGGGCTGCCGAAGATGGATGGCCTGTCGATCCTCGAGCAGTGGCGGCGGGCGGAGAAGAAGTTCCCGGTCATCATTCTCACCGCGCGTGACCGCTGGAGCGACAAAGTCGCGGGAATGGACGCGGGCGCAGACGACTATCTCGCCAAACCCTTCCACATGGAGGAGCTGCTGGCGCGGGTCCGTGCGCAACTCAGGCGCAACGCCGGGCATGCCAAAGCCGAGTTCGAATGCGGCAAGCTGCGGCTCGACACGAAGACGGCGCGGGTCTCCTATGACGGGCAGGCGATCAAACTGACGTCGCACGAGTACAGACTGCTCGCCTATCTGATGCACCATCGCGAGCGCGTCGTGTCGCGCACCGAGCTCGTCGAGCACCTCTACGACCAGGATTTCGACCGCGACAGCAATACGATCGAGGTGTTCATCGGCCGGTTGCGCAAGAAGATTCCGGGCGAGGTCATCACCACGGTCCGAGGCCTCGGCTACAGGCTCAGCACGGAAGCCGATGCGACTTAACTCACTCGCTTTCCGTCTTTTCGCCACGGCGGTGCTCTGGACGCTGGTGGCGCTGCCGCTCGCCGGGCTCCTCATCTTCTCGCTGTACCGGCAAGAGGTCGATTCGAGCTTCGACGAGCGCATCAAGACACTGCTGCTGGTTGTCTACACCGACAGCTCGGATCACACCCAGGGCGAACCCGGCGCGCCGCGGGACGTGGGCGAGCCGCTGTTCGAGATCAATCATTCCGGCTGGTACTGGCAGATCAAGCCGACGGAGGGCGCGGAAGGCCGGCGGACGCTGGTCTCGAAGTCGCTCGCCAGCGAGTTGCTCGCTTCGCCTTATGAAAAGGGACTGCCGCCCGATACCTTCGGGGTGCGGTGGACGCTGGCAAAGGGCCCCAACGGGCAAGCCTTGCGCGTCGCCGAGATGATCCAGGCGCTCGGCGGCGACGAAAGCGGGCCCCGCTATTCCTATCTCGTCGCCGGGCCGGTCGATTGGCCGCAGGCGCGGGTGGCCGCGTTTCGTGCGCGGCTGGTCGTGGCGCTGTCTCTGGTCGGCTTCGGGCTGATGGCGCTGACCCTGTTCCAGGTCCGGTTCGGCCTATTGCCGCTGCGGGAGATCGAGCGCGGGCTGACGGCGATCCGCACGGGGCAGGCCTCGCGGCTCGAATCCAAGCTGCCGATGGAAATCGAGCCGCTGCAGAGCGAGATCAACGCCCTGATCCAGTCCAACCAGGACATCATCGAGCGGGCGCGCACGCAGGTCGGCAATCTCGCGCACGGGCTCAAGACGCCGCTCGCCGTCATCACCAACGAGGCGCGCGAGGAGAAGAGCCCGCTCGCCGTCAAGGTTCAGGAGCAGGTGCAATTGATGCGTGACCAGATCGGGTACTACCTCGATCGCGCGCAAATGCCGGCACGTGCCGGCGTCATCGGCCGCACCACCGACGTGCTGCCGGTCGCCCAATCGTTGAAGCGCGCGCTGGAGCGGATCTATCGCGACAAGGAAGTCACCGTCGCCATCGATTGTCCTGAGACGATCCGGTTCCAGGGGGAAAAGCAGGATCTCGAGGAGATGCTCGGCAATCTCGTCGACAACGCGTGCAAGTGGGCCGCCTCGACAGTGCGTATCACCCTGAAGGCACTGCCGGGCGAGGGGCGGACCGGGCGGCAGCGGCTCAC
>CAMDMH010000137.1 GCA_945901835.1 Devosia equisanguinis
GGATGCGGTCGCCGCGAAAGATGGCGGCGCTGGCAGCGGCGCGCGGCCAATGGAAGGTGGGTGCGGAAATTTGCGTCGACGGTGGGAGGGTCATGCGATTCTCGTCGTTCTTCGATGGGCGGCGGTTGGGCGGGAGATCGGCGCAGACCGAGCGCAGGCTGGGTCGGCGTAGATTCGTGGCGGGCGTTCGTGTCGGGGGCCCACACTACAGGAAGTCGGTAGCCGTGGGAGGATGCATATGGCGGGGAGCGGAAGCGATGGAACGGTGTTCGATCTGCAGCGGTTCGCGGCTGCGCAGGAAGGCATCTACGAACGGGCTTGCCGGGAGTTGGCGGCGGGCCATAAACAAAGTCATTGGATGTGGTTCGTGTTTCCGCAGATGCGCGGCCTTGGCCACAGCGCCACGGCGGAGCGGTTCGGCATCGTTTCGCTGGAAGAGTCGCGGGCGTATCTGGAGCATCCCTTGCTCGGGCCGCGGTTGCGGCATGCGGCGCAGTTGCTGCTCGGCGTGAAGGGGCGAACCGCGCACGACATCATGGGGTTTCCCGACGACCTGAAGTTGCGCTCGTCGATGACGTTGTTCGCGCGGGCGGCGCTCGACAATGGCCTCTTCGTGGCGGCACTCGATCGCTACTTCGGCGGCGTAGAGGACGCGGCGACGCTGCGGCTTATCGGCGTATGATCGTCCTTTCCTCGCTCGAAGCGGCGGCGGATCCGGCTTCACAGAGCCAATGAAACTGGAGGTTGGCGATGTGCTCGCGATATGCCCTGACCTCTGCACCCGAGGCAGTGCGAACCTATTTCGGACATGTGAACGAGATGGCGTATCCGCCGCGATACAACATCGCGCCGTCGCAGCCGGTCGCCATCGTCCGGCTCGACTACGCCCGGCAACGTGAAATGACGCTGGTCCGCTGGGGACTTATTCCGTCGTGGATCAAGGACGCTGCAAAGGTGTCGATGATGTTCAACGCGCGGGCCGAGACGGCGTCGGTGAAGCCTTCTTTCCGGGGCTCCATGCGGCACAAGCGCTGCCTCGTCCCGGCGGATGCATTCTACGAGTGGTCGGGGCCGGCCGGGCGAAAGCGGCCGAGCATGCTGCGGCCGGCCGTCGGTGGGCCGATGGCGTTCGCAGGGTTGTGGGAGCACTGGCTCGGCGCCGACGGCAGCGAGATAGAGACGATGGCGATCCTCACGGTTCCAGCCAATGCTTGCGTACGGCGAATTCACGACCGCATGCCGGCGATCCTGCGGCCCGACCAGTTCGATGCCTGGCTGGACGTGTCGTCAGGGCGTTCCAACGAGGGGGAGGCGTTGCTCGGGGCCGGGGTTGCAGACGACTTCCTGGAGATCGTCGAGGTCTCCAAATCGCTCAACGATGTTCGGAACGATGTTCCGGAAGTTCAAGAAATCGTTGGAAAAATGCTTCTTTAACCAAGTTGGCCCAAAAGAGTGGGTGGAACATGGTTACGAATCGGCGTTGCCGTCGCGGCGTTGCCGTCGCGGCGTTGCCGTCGCGGCGTTGCCGTCGCGGCGTTGACCAAGGGTTGCGGATGGCCGGGCAACTGGCTTGATTCGTGCTTGAGAAGACGATATTATGCCGCAGTCAACACCTCGCCGTGTTTCAATGTCAAAACTGACGGCGAGGGTGTTCTCGGCAACTCCAGCTATGAGCGAAGCGGGCGTTTGGCTGTTCTGGCGACGGGATTGAAGCGCGGGAAGCGCTAACCAGGGACTGGACATGGCCTATAGAGGTGACGATCTCGACTTGCGGACGCCGCAGTCGTGGAGCAACGCGGGCCGCGAGGCCAGTGTCGGCGAACAGGCGAACTGGTGGACCCGAACCGCCGTCTACAAGGGCGGGCGTGCCGATCCAATCTGGGTCGACGACTATGTCATGGCCTGCTGCAACCACGCCTACGATCTGGCTCTGGCACATCGAGCGCCGGAAGTTCTGCTCGAGCATCTCAGCAATGCACTGCCGCTCAACGACCATGCGGCGCAGATCCTGGAGGCGCGCGGTCTCAGCGTCGCATCGCTGCGGCGTGAAAGCGGCGCTGCCATCGCCAACGACATTCCGGCCACGACGTCGTCGGCTTTGCCGAAACGCTCGGAGGGCATGGAAGAGGCGCTGCGGCTCGCTGCGGCTCGCTGCCGATCACGCCTATCCGCGCCGGACGCCGGTGACGGTCGACGATATCCTGCATGTGCTGTTCGAAATGAAGCGCGATCTGCCTGGGCTGCAATTGCTGCACCGGCACGCCAACGTGTGGAGTGGAAGCGGACGGAACGGTGCGGAGCCGAGGGCTGCAGATCTGCGTCTCGATCCGCTGCCGCACCTCAGCCGTCCGCAACCGGCTCATCGTCCGCGCTACGGCTCGACGGGAGGGCAGGACTATTTCGGTCAGACTTCGTTGGGCCAGTCTGCGCCGCGCGAGACGATGCCGCCGGTACGCGAGCCGATGGGCGATCCGCGTCCGATGGCACGCGAGCCGCAGCCTACAACGGTCGTCGACAGTTTCCAGGACGCGCGCATCGATTCGCTGGAGCGCGCGGTGCGCGATCTCGGCGTCGACCTTGCGGACGACCGCAAGACCATTCGGTCGCTGGTCGGCGACCTGCAGCGCACCACGGCTGCGCAGGCGGACGATACGGGCCGGTTCAGAGGTGGGCTCACCGACCGGCTGGCAACGCTGGAAGACACGGTGTTGCGCTCGCGCAACGAGGCGGCCCAACTTCCCGCCGCCGTGCTCGACCGGATCGACATGATGGAACGGATGATCGAGCAGCGGCTCGCCGATGCCGGGCGCAATCAGTCGGTTTCGCCGATCGTTCTCGACCGGATCGCCGGGATCGAGCGGATGATGGAACGGCTGCTGAACGACCAGTCGTCGCGGCCGATCGGCCCGTCGCCTGCGCTTCTCGACCGGCTCGCCGTCATCGAGCGCGGCCTCGACGCGCGGCTTGCCGACATCGGCCGGGCCACCTCGACGCTCGGCGACCGGTTGCAATCCGTGGAGCAGTCCGCGCAACGACCGGTCGAGGCAACGCTGTCGCCGCTCGTATCGCAGCGGCTCGAAGCCATCACCAGCTTCGGCGGCAAGGTCGAGACACTGGAGCGGACTTTCCAGCTCATTCTCGACCGCATGACCGGCGTCGAGCGCAAGCTCGCGGATTCGCAGGACAAGCAGGTCAAGGTCGACCTCACCGGTGTAGAGCGGCGGCTCGGCGAGATCGAGGGCAGCGTCAAGACTTCGGTCGAGAAGAGCCTGGACATGGGCCCTGTCACGGAATTGCTGTCGGGCATCGAAGGGCGTGTTGCGGGTCTCGAGCGCACGCTCGACAATCGCGCGTCGGAGACCGGGCGGACGGTTTCGTTCATCGGCGAGCGGCTTCGCTCGTTCGAGGAGACGATGGGCGGCCAGAAGGGGCAGACGTTCGACCGGCTCGACCAGCTCGAGCGGTCGCTGTCGGCTTACGCTGAGACCAGCGTCACGGCGCGCGGCTCCTACGAAAACGATCTTGGCGAGGTGCACGAGGCGCTGCTGAAGCTCAATGCGAACCAGCAGACGCTCGCGGGCGCCCTCGATCAGTGGCGGCTCGACAGCACCGGCGACCTCAGTGTCATCAATAATCGTCTGAAAGTGGTCGAGGAAACCGACCAGAATAACTTGCCGCAGATCGAAAGCATGGCCGTGCAGATCTCGGCGATCCACAACTCGCTCGCCAAGCGCGAAGTTCGCAAGAAGACCTTCCTCACCTGGTTGTTTGGGACCGACGAATGGTATTCGGCGAGCTACGACACCAAATCGTGGCGCGACCGCCAGATCGAACCGATGGCGCCCCGGACGACGGAAACCGTGATGATCCAGCAGCGTCCGACGCCGCCAGCGCCGCCGCCGTCGATGGCTCGCCGGTAGTTCGAGCGTCTCTCCAAGATCCACTGCCGGAATTGACGGGCGCCGTGTCACAACGGCGCCCGAATCCGTTGATGATCCACCTCTTGGAGCCGATAAGCGGCCCGATAAGAGAGGTTGCGCGGTGATGGGCGGCGGACTATCAATCGATGGTGGCCGGTTCGGGGGGAT
The DNA here is from genome assembly GCA_945901835.1 of Devosia equisanguinis. Lineage (GTDB taxonomy): Bacteria > Pseudomonadota > Alphaproteobacteria > Rhizobiales > Hyphomicrobiaceae > CAMDPA01. Next base: position 4,089 of record CAMDMH010000137.1, read on the forward strand.
TGCACCATCGAGGGAGTGCGTTGGGTGCTCTCGGCGGGGATTGCAGGGGCGCGGTCTGGTATGAGTAGCGAATCCGACGGCTCCGGCCGTTCCGACGACATCGTCATCATCAAGCAACTCCTGCAGAAGCTGGAGGAGGCTGCTGCGCGCGATGCGGAGACGCCGCGCGAAGCGCCGCTCGTGGTGGAAATCGCAACCGAGTCGCTCCGCCAACAGCCGATCGTCGACGAGCCGTTTCGTGAAGGGCCGCCGTTGCTTGTGCTCCGATCGAGTCGCAACGTGTCGGCCGCCAACGGGTTGCAGTCAGCGGATGCCGACCCTGCACGTTCGCAAGGGTTGCCCGAGTTCCCGCGGACCCCGATCTCGATCGATTTTCCTCCTACCGACACGGCATTGGTAACGGTGCCTCAGGAAGCGTTGCCGGCGCGTCGCAGGCCGGGTATCGCGGTGGCGCCACTGTCGTTCGTCCTTGGTATCGTGGCGGCAGGCGGGCTCATCGTCGCATTCGATCCGTTCGGTCAGCGGGGCGGCGGTCCTGTGGTCGCCCGCGCGCCATCGGTGGCAGCGCCGTCTGCGCCAGAGAAATCAACTGCCGATCGCGTGCGTGAAGGGGGCGATGGGCAGAGCACTCGTCCGGCTTCGGGGAGCGCGCCTGCGCTGGCTGCAGCAGGCGTGACCGCTTCCGATGGGCCGGCTGGCGCTGTTTCGGAGGGGAATTCGACCAACGCTGAATCATCGCGGCAGGAGACGGCCAATGCGCCAGCCCCGGCAGTCGCCGAAGCGCCGGCGGCGCAGTCCGCTCCGGCGGCTGACAAGTTGGGATTGAGGGTTGCGTCGCGGATCGAGCTGAAATCGGGCGAACGGCGCTCCTTCGATGTGAGCGTCGATGCTCCGCCAAGCGAGGCCCAACGTCTTCTCGTCATATTCCGTCAGGTGCCGGCCTGGATGACCTTCTCCAAGGGCGGCGCGATCGGCAACGATATCTGGTTGCTGCCGGCGCAGCAGGTCCGCGATCTCGAGGTCGAGGTCAGCGATGGCGCCAGTGGCGCGGCGGATGTCAACGTGCACCTCGCCAAGGTCGACGGGAGCATCCTGTCTGAAACCAGCGTTTCGGTCGTTGCGGTGTCGCGGCTGTCGCCCCCCCGTCATGGCGGGGGGATCGTCGGGCGGAAACGAAGCAACGATCCTCAGGCTCCAGGCGCGCGGAGAACTGCTGCTCGACACCGGAGAGGTTGAGGCTGCGCGGACGCTGTTGCGGACGGCGGCCGAGGCCGGCAGCGTCGCTGCCGCGCTGAGGCTCGCTGAAACATATGATCCAGCGGAGATCCAGCGTCTCGGCATGGCTGAACGGTCTGCAGATCTCGGTCTGGCAGTGCGGTGGTACGAGCATGCGCAAACACTGGGCTCTCCGGTCGCGGCTGCGCGGCTCGTTGCGCTCGGGCGGCGGTGATCGATATGACGGGCGGTCGCCTCGTATCCCATACGGTGGTGGCCTCATTCCTGGTCGTGATGTCGGGCGTGCTCGCGGTTGTGCTGGCTGGGGCCGTGGGGAGCAGCGCGGTCCAGGCGCAACAGTCTGGGGCTGGCGAGCGCGGTACGTCGGGTACGCCGCTGCGCTCGCTCAATGTCGGGTTCGTTCGGCATGCTGTCGGCGCGTGGGCCGGCAAGATCGGCGACGGCAGCTTCGACATGGCGACAGGGCGGACGATCCGCTGGTTTCCGCACGATACGGACTCGTCGCTGGTGGTGGCGTTGTCGTCGGGCCGTGTCGATATCGGGCTGATCGGTGTCAGCGTCGCGGCGGCCGCGATCGCCCGCGGATTAGATCTCAAGATTTTTTCGGTGATCTGTGGCGTAACCGAGAGTGAAGGCCTGATGTTGGGCGCGGGCGTCGCGTTCAAGCCGGGCGAGGCCAAGAGCCTACATGGAAAAGTGATCGCCGTGCCGTTCGGCTCGACGCCTCATTTCAGGCTCCTGGAAAGTCTCAGACGATGGGGTGGGACGCTGTCCGCCATCCGTATCGTCAATTTGCAGACGAAGCAGATCGGACAGGCGTGGTCGCGCGGCGAGATCGATGCGGTTGCTGCTTCACAGCCGCTGCTCATGGATCTGGACAAGCGGGGCATTCTGGTGCCGCTCGCCGATGCTGGTGGGCATTCCAGCCTGCTCGTGTTCGCGGCGACCGGCGAATTCGTGCAGCAGCACACGGTTTTCCTTTCCCGCTTCATCGATGTCGTCGCGCGGGCCGATCACGGCCATGTCGGCCGTGGGGCGGCGCCGGTCGAGGACAGCACAGCATTCGCACCACTATCCATGCTGACGGGGCTATCAGCGGGAGAACTGGTATCGGCAATGGGGCAATACCGTCCGCCGGGGATCGCCGAGATGGCGTCCAATGTGTGGCTCGGCGGCGGTGCATCAGCTGGTATCGTCGAGCATCTCAAGGCGACGCTGGATGTCTGGCGCTGGGCCGGACGGCTGAGTGGGGGGGATCCCGATCTCGTCGGCTCGATCGCCCTGGAGCCGGTACAGATGGCGCTCGGCTATCAGCGCTGACCGCTGGCAACGAACTCGAGCTTCCGCGGTAAGATCTATTCCCGGGAGCCGGGGGGCTGATTTGCGTTGTCGTGCGCCATACGGGTGGCGGCGCGTTTCAGAAGCCGGCCCGTGGCGGCGCGGCGGTCCGACCAGACCCGATCGACGAGGCGGGCCAGTTCGGTGTCGAGCTTTTCGCCTCCCGACGAGATCCAGCGTTCGGCGTGATCGGGCGCATCGGGATTGCGGCGCAGTTCGTCGACCTCCGCAGCAGTGACCATCACCATGCCGGCAAAACTCGAGCCTGCTTCGTGGCGGAGACGTGCTGCTACGCGCGATCGGTCGCGTTCGGTGTTGAGCGCGTCGGCAAGTGTGGCGATCAATAGACCGTTGCGATGGAGGCGCTGCGAAACTGATTGCCAAGTGAGCGTTTCCGTTGCCTTCCAAGCTTGAGTGCAAGCCGTGCACCAGATCGCGATGTTGGCCTGCCGGCAGGCATCGAGGTTCACCTTGTCGAGGCGGAAGTCCCCCGAAGCCAATCCCGGCGTATCGATCAGCTCGAACAGCTTCAATCGCTCGGCGGGGAGGCCGACGTGAAGCATGCGTGCGCTGCCGCTCAGGACCTCGTTCATCGTGGTGTTGTCGAGGGGGCGGCGGACGCCGTTCGCGAGCGCGACCGTGAGCGTCGGGGAGGGACTATGATGGAGGTGAATGGGGATGCGGGTGTTGGCGTGGATGCTCGTCGGCAGAACGTCGGCGCCGATGAGGGAGTTGGCGAGCGTGGTCTTCCCGGAGTTGAACTCACCCAACAGCACGACACGAGGGGGGCGGGTCAGGCGGTCGTGAAGCCGGCCAATGAGACGGGCAAAGCGGCGAGCGGCAGGCGAGCCGGCGGCAATTGCCTCAAGGCGCAGGCGCGTGGCCAGCAGCTCTCCGGTGATCTGCGCGATCAAGGC
>CAMDMH010000138.1 GCA_945901835.1 Devosia equisanguinis
CGTGACGGTGCTACTGTCTCGCCGGGCCGCAGCATGATAGCTGAGAACCCCAGCACCGGCAGACATTCCCCGCCCGTCTCCGGATTGACGTACGCGAGCTGGACAATGTCGCCCTTGGGCGTCACGGTCGCGAACGAGCCGAGCGCCTCGCGCACCTCTTTCCACGGAAAGCGCAGCAAGGGATAAGTGCTTCGCGCCTTGCCGAGCGAACCGTAGGGCACGAGCCCGGAGCGGATGTATCGGCTCTGCGACGAATCCGGCTCGTTTCGGATCGCCTGCGGCGCGCCTTCGACCGCGTAGGAAGCCTCGAGCGCAAGCACCATCGGCAGATCGAGCGCGTCGAGCCAGATCACCGGTGTGTTGCCTTCGTGCCCGTGCTGGTGCCACAGACCCGACGGGGTAAGGATCAGATCGCCACGCTCCATCGGCATCTTCTTGCCGCCGACGACGGTGAAGCCGCCTTCGCCTTCGACCACGAATCGCACGGCACTCGGGCTGTGCTTGTGGTTGGGCGCGGACTCGCCCGGCAGGATCATCTGCATGCCGATGAAGATTGCCGGCGTCGCCTGCATGTTGTCGAGGCCCAGACCCGGATTTGAAAGAACCAGCACGCGCCTCTCGGCTTTTTCGATGGGCGTCAATTCGCCCGCACGCAGCAGGTAGGGACGAACATCTTGCGCATACCGCCAAACGACAGTCTTTGTTCGCCGGTTCGGCATGTCGTGCGGCAGCGCCGCCCGCATGCTCGGCCACAGCGGCACGAGATTGCGCTCGGCAAGTCCCGTTCTGTAGCTGACTGGAAGCTCTTCCAGCGTTCCCATGGTCGCCATGTCCGCGCTCCTCCCGCCGATCGATCGAAGCGGGATACTTGGCGATCATGCGGCGAAGCGGTTTACGTTCGATCAATGTTCGCCAAGCCTCGCCGATGACACATCGCACTATAGAGAGTCTCTCCAAGCCACGGATCCGCGAGGAGCGGGAAATGCGCGACATCGACCATGACCTGATTGCTAGGCGCGCCGCCCCCGTCCCGCGCTACACGAGCTATCCGACAGCACCCAACTTCGCCGCGAGCGTCGGCGCGGACGACTATGTCGCGCTGCTGGAAGGGGTGCGGGACACCTCGAGCCTCTCTCTCTACCTCCACATTCCCTATTGCCATGAGCTCTGCTGGTACTGCGGATGCAACACCAAGGCCGTGAAGCGCTACGAGCCCGTAGCGAGGTATGTCGCTACCTTGGAGCGCGAGATCGGCATGGTCGCCGCCCACATGACGGGGCCGCGCAAAGTGACCAGCATTCACTGGGGCGGCGGCTCGCCGAACGTCCTCAGCGCCGCCCACATCAGATCGCTGGCCGACCGTGTGCGCGCTCGTTTCGAAATCGCCGGCGGCGCCGAGATCGCCGTCGAGATCGATCCCCGCACACTTTCGGTGCCGCAGGTGCACGCTTTCACGGACACCGGCGTCAACCGGGTCTCGTTCGGTGTCCAGGACTTCGATCCGGCGGTGCAGGCCGCGATCAACAGGATGCAGCCGTTCGACATGACGCGCCGGGCGGTCGATCTGTTCCGTGATCGCGGCGTCGCGGCGATCAACCTCGACTTGGTCTACGGCCTGCCGCATCAGACGCTGGCGACGGCGGAACGCACCTTGCACCAAGTGTTGCGACTATCGCCGGATCGCATTGCAGCCTTCGGATACGCGCATTTGCCGTCTCGGCTGAAGCACCAGCGTCTTATCGAAACGAGGACGTTGGCCGGCCCGGTCGAGCGGTTCCAACTCTCCAAGTTGATTGCGCAAACCCTCACTGGCGCGGGCTATGTCCAGATCGGCCTCGACCACTTCGCTCAGCCCTCAGATCCGCTCGCCAGCCGTCAAGTCGTACGTAATTTTCAGGGCTACACCACGGACCAGGCGACCGGTCTGATCGGACCCGGTGCCTCTGCCATTGGCCGCATCGGCGACACCTATTTCCAGAACGCCACGCCCGCAGGTGAGTACATCGCCTGCATCGATGCAGGACGGCTGGCGACCGCACGCGGCTTGAAGCTCGACGCCGAGGACCGCCTCCGCGGCTTCGTGATCGAGCGGCTGATGTGCGATCTCCAGTTTCCCGGCCAGGAATTGAACAGCCTGTTCGGAGCTGCCGCAGAACCGGTTCGACGCGAAGCCCAGGCCTTGCTGGCCGGCGACTCCGACGGTCTCGTGGAGCGTGCCCCGGGCGGCTTCAGAGTGACCGATCGCGGCAGACCGTTCATCCGCAGCTGGTGCGCCAGATTCGACAGCTATCTTCAGCCAGGAACCAGCCGGCATGCAATCGGTGTGTAGACGGATAGCAACGCAGCTTGGTCGGAAGCGATTCCGTCCGGTCGGATGACGCTCTAGCCTCAAGGTGACGGCCAATTGTCCGATGGAGCGCCCGATGGGCCCGCGACAGATCCCCTGCAGTTCCTGCGCCGTTCGCAATCGCTCCGTTTGTGGAGCGCTGTCTGACGATGAGATCGCGCGTCTGAACGCAATTGCGCACTTCAAGCATTTTGGCGCCGGCAGTGTCATCCTGCTGGACCATGATGAACCCGGCTACTTCGCCAATGTGGTCACTGGCGTGGTCAAGCTAACCAAGACGTTGGGCGATGGCCGACAGCAGATCGTCGGTCTTCAGTTCCCGTCGGATTTTCTCGGCCGGCCGTTTCGCACGCGCAGCCCTTACTTCGCGGAAGCCGCGAGCGACGTCACCTTGTGCACCTTCGAGCGCGGCCAGTTCGAGCGCATCGTCAAGGAAACGCCGGGCATCGAGCGCCGGCTGTTCGAGCATACGCTCGATGAATTGGATGCAGCCCAGGAATGGATGGTGCTGCTCGGCCGCAAGACGGCAGGCGAGAAGGTCGCGAGCTTCCTGCTGATGGTAGCGAAGCGCTCGTCGCAGGAGGGCTGTGCGGCAGCGGCCAGCCTCGATCTGGTGAAGCTCGAATTGGCGCTGTCGCGCAGCGAGATCGCTGATTATCTGGGGCTGACGATCGAGACCGTCAGTCGCCAGATCACCAGCTTGAAGCGCCGCGGTGTCATCGTGCTCGAAGGCACGCGAACGGTCGTGATCCCCGACATCGTGAAGTTGGAGCGCTTGGCCGAGCAGATGGCCGGCTGACGCGGCAGCACGATCTGCCGGCTCCTAGACCTGCCGCGGCGGCTTGCGGAAACCAGAGAGCCGGGATGACGTGCGGCCTTGCAACTCCGAAAGGCTCTTCAAGTCGTCTTCCAGAAGTAGGCGGCGCGCGGCCGGCACGACGACAGCATTCTCCCAACCGATATGCCGGCGCTGCCCTTCGAAAAAGCCGCGCAGCATGTAACCGAGCATGTCCGCATTTCGGGCGCGTCCGTGCTCGGCCACAAACGTCAGCTCTTCCAGAAGCTCGGAGGAAACATCTTCGTCTCGAACATGCTCCATCTCGAGCTGATCGAGCGCCGCGACGAGAGACGGCTCACCACCGCCGCGCTGCCGGAGCAGCGGGAACAGAAGTTGTTCTTCCGCACGGAAATGCGCCTCGAGCCCATGCCCGAGAATCGCGATGACTTCGCGAACGAGCCGCCTGTCGATGCTGTCGGGAAGTCCGTCGGCGATGTACTCCAGGGCGTCGCAAAGCTCGAGTTGCCACGTATGCTCGGCGACGATTCTGTCGACCGGATCGGTCGGAATAGAGCGTAAGCCGCCCGCTGCTTCGCCAATCGGATGCGGCTGGTCCTGCTCACGCATTGGTGCGTTTCCCGAATATCGTCGGTACTGCCGATGAGCGGGAACGCTAGTCCCGGTGATGTCGAGGCAGGTTGATCGAGGTCAAGATTTCCTGATCCAGCTTGCGAAAGCGAGCCCCGTGCCCGTCAGTGCGCGCGTCCGGTAGCCGGGCGTATAGGAAACCCAATCGAGATCGAGGTCGGGGGCGATGCCGCCGAGCACGATCCAACTCCTGATTTCAGAGCTTCCCGATTGCAGCCGCTTCGCATCGAGCGCGGCCAGCGAAGCATTGTCCCGGCGCCGCAAGGCGTCGATCACCTCATGGTCGAGATCGGCTTCCGCGTGGAAATGGCTGAGCCCGCCCGACGCCATGAAGCCGATCCGCGCATCGGTCCGGTATTGCGCGAGGATATCGCGCAGCGCCTCGCCGAGTGCCATGCATCGCGCCGGGCTCGGCTGGTTGGGCGGATAGAAGGTGTTGAGGAACATCGGAACGATCGGCACTGGCCGCTCTTCGAGATAGGTACGGTGGATGAACGAGAATGCGTGGCCCTCGGATTGCCCTTCGGCGAGGCCCGACATCGTCGCAGGATCGAATCCGCGTCGCAGCAGACCGTCGATGAGGTGCAGCGCCAGCGGCTGATCGCACGGATAGTCCCGCGCTGACCTTTCTTCCAGCCTGCGGTTCTGCGCCTGGACGTACCAGTCGGTTACGTTTTCCGGGCGAGCACCATTGGCGATCGTCTTGCCATAATAGACGCCGATCGACGGCATCAAACGTTCGTCGAGCAACTCGTGCTGATCGTCGCCGCAGATGATGAGCGCATCGAGGCGTGCATCCGCGATCGACTTCTTGAGCCGCTGCATGGCGGCTTGCACGTCGGCGTAACGCTTGGCGATCGCATCGGGCGTGACGAGCGCATCCGCGTTCGCCGGCGCACTCGCTTCGAGTTGCTCGTAGGTGCAAGGATTGCCCTGCCGGTCGAAGAACCGGATCTGCCGGTCCCGCTCGAGAAACCGCGATTTCCAATCCTCCAGCGTGCACGTCAGCATCACGCTGTGAGATGAGGCGAACATTGCAGCAAGGCGCGCCACCTCGTTTGATCCTTGTAGTTGCCGGTTGTTGTAGACAGGAGGGCGGCGACGGCACGCCACCACGGCCGCACCTCGCAGTGCCGGCCCGGTGGTTTCAGTGTCGTCGCCGGTTCCTGGGCCGCGAGAGCGGTCCTGCGCGAGCGTCGTGACACGACAGGGGATCGTCCTGACTTCAGGGCGAACCGTTCGTTGCGAAGCGCTATACGGTTGCCTGAGCCTTGCCTGGCCGCGCGATCAGCGCTTCCTTCGCACCATCTTTGTAGGGAACCGCGCGCGGCAGCAGCACGGCCGCCGAGCGGATCTTCTGGTGCTCGAGGGCGCGGCCCGGCGGAAGGATGCCTTTCTCGGCGAGATCGCGAGCAGCTTTCATCAGGCGGGTTCGCGCCATGATGATGCCGTTGTCGCATCCGACGAGGTTCTCCTTCGTCCTGTCGACGATCGGGCCCATGCTTTCCTGCAGAGAGGAATCCTGGATAGCGATCCCGCGGATACCGCTGTACTCGGTGCCTGCCTTCTGCGCCGCGCGGTCCATCAGCCAGTCGTTGTCCTTGTTGGCGACCGGACGATACGTGCCGGGAATATTCTTGCTGTGGATGCCATAGCCGTCCTTCATCGCCGCCCGTTCGGCGACGGTCAGCGCCCGCGTCGGATGGTAGTCGTAGCTCCACGCCCAGCAGTTCTCGTCGTCGATCGGTATCCAGAAGTGCCCGTGCATCGGATGATCCGCACGCGGCGCGACGGCCGTGTAGCTCGGCATCACCCATGGCGTGATGCGCCAGTAGTACTGATCGTTCTCGGCGTTGCGGCGTGCGCCGATGTAGAGGCCGCCAGGTGCTTCCGTAACCTCGAACACCGGCGCGAGGTCGCCGAAATTGTACTGGTTGCCCTTGGCGCCTTTGAACAGCGGATCGGACACGACGTTGCCTCGATGCAGCTAGGAAACGTGGCTGGAATCGATGCCGCCTTCCATCGACTGGAGCCAGTTGCATTCCTGAAGCCGCTTCGACGTGAAGGTCTGCTCAGGCTTAACGGTGCAGAACTCCCACTCCGGGAGCGGCGGCTGCTTGTCCGGCGGCCCCATGTACGTGAACAGGACGTCGCCGCGCTTTACGACCGGATACGACGTCAGCTTGATCTTCTTCGCATAGCCGGACTCGGTCGGCTCCGAAGGCACTTCCATGCAATTGCCTTCGACGTCGAACTTCCAGCCGTGATACGGGCAGCGCAGACCGCATTCCTCGTTGCGCCCGAACCAGAGCGACGCGCCGCGATGCGGGCAGAATTCGTCGATCAGGCCGCAGCGCCCGTTCGTGTCGCGGAAAGCGACGAGGCGCTCGGAAAGTAGCTTGACGCGAACCGGCGCATAATCGTTCTCCGGCAACTCCTCCGCGTGCAGCATCGGAATCCAATAGTGCCGGAAGAGATTGCCCATCGGGGTTCCCGGCCCCGTCTGGGTCAACATATCGTTCTGCTCCTTGCGCAGCATGCGTTTGCTCCGTCGAATTTCGCGCTGAAGACGATGTTCCGTCATGCGGAACTATGTTCCGCATGAAAGTACGATGACACGTTATCTGCCGACGAGAAGCGAGCGTTGATTTGGATCAAACCCGCGGGCGACTCACGCGGCGCGCGTTTTGTGGCGGCTTGTGGTGACGAGATCGCAAAGCGGCATTGATGCAACGACCCATCGACGGATGTTGACCTGGATCAACGGCACGTTTGGGGATCCTGGCATGTCCCTCGAGGCGCGGCTCGAATGCACGAGAGGGGGAAGCGAACGTGACGACGATCGACGCAGACACGCACGATGCGAAAGCCGGAAAGCCGCTCAAGGCTGCGGTTCTCGCATCCTTCGCCGCATCGAGCCACGTCTCGAAGCCTTACGATCATTGGCTTCTGCACGACGTGCTGACGGATGCGGTGTGCGAGGCCATCGCAGCACTTCCCTACGCAGCACCCGATGCGCCCACGCACGATGGCCGCCGCGAAAGCAACAATTCCACACGCGTCTATTTCTCGCCGCAGGTTCAGGCGTCTTTCCCTGTGTGCCGCGACCTCGTTGCCGCTTTCGATGAACCGGAAGTCAGATCCGCGATCGAAGCGATGACGGGCACGCGCCTGACCGACGGCCGGTTGCGCATCGAGTACTGCCAGGATCGGGACGGTTTCTGGCTGGAGCCGCATGTCGACATTCACGTGAAACTGTTCACGATGCTGGTGTACCTGGCGAAGGAGCCGGAACTTTACGACGCAGGCACCGATATCTTCGACGACACGCCCGAACACAACCTCGTCGGTACCGCGCCGTGTGCGTGGAACCGCGGGTTGATCTTCATACCCGGCCACAACACCTGGCATGGTTTTTCGCCGCGCCCGATCAAGGCCATCCGCAAGTCGATCATCATCAACTATGTCGCGCCGGAATGGCGTGCGGTCGAGGAGCTGGCTTGAACCGGCATGCGAGACGCAAACGCATTTGATCGTGATCAAGGCGCTTGGCCGGTGTGTCTCTCAACTCTTCTCGCAGAAATGCCGACGAAAGACGCAGCCGCTCTGATTGAAGGAGGAACAGCGTGAGCAATCAGCCGATCCCAGGCACCGTCATGTTCGACGGCGAGCAGGCGCAGAAAGGCTACGCCCTCAATCGCATGTGCTTCTCCTTCAACAAGGCCGAGAACCGCGACGCCTTCCTGAAGGACGAGGACGCCTACTGCACGAAATGCG
>CAMDMH010000139.1 GCA_945901835.1 Devosia equisanguinis
AACCTCGCAGTGTAGGCACGAACTCATGCGCATAGCAGCCGTTTCCAAGGTCGATATGACCGTCGATCCCGTCCGCGCTTCCGCCGAATTCAACATGTTTACCCGCAAGCTGCAGGCAGGCGTGTTGATTGCCCTGTCACTCGCAGGCATGGTGGGCTTGCTCCTGCCCGTGGGGCTGATCGCTGTCGACGCGGCATCGAATCCGCAAGTTCTCAACAGCCTCTCGGAACATCTGGGCTCAGCCGCACTACTGGCGTCCGGCGTGTTCGTCGGCATCGCTTTGCTCACTTTCCCCCTGCGTTCTGGCCTCGCCCGCCTGAGCTGCTCCGGCCGGGTCGAGATGGCCGACGGCATGGTCCATGTCGAGCGCCGCGGCCTCGTCGGCCCCGAGCGGTGGAGCGCTCCGCTGGCACAGTTCTGCGGCGTTACGCATCACATCCGGGCCACCCTTTCGGGTCCGCGCCACGAGATCATCCTGGTTCATCCCGAGCCCTCGAAGGACGTGCTCCTTCATGTGGCCCATCGCCACCCTCAGGATGGCGCAGATCACTTCGCCCGGCTGCTCGGCCTCCCCGAATTGCCGCCGAGGAAACTCTACAATCGCCATCGCCGCGCACCCAACCCGGCGCCTGCACCGGCTCATGCCGCGCAGCCGGAGTTGCAGGCAAAGGCCGCCTGACCATCACGACGGGCGCGCCAGCGTCCCGACTTGAACATAAGAGCTGCGAGATTCTGCCGCGCCCTTGTCACAACGCAAGCGCAAGGCAATTGCGGATCGAACCTATAGCCACCCATCAGGCAAATCATGGGTTTGCCACGGTAGCTCGGGGTTCGTTGCGAGGGGTCAGAGTCGATGCTGAGGCCCGGTTCTAGCCCCGGTGAGTTCAGAGTTGAGTTCCGCGTGTAGAGTTAAAATACAAGTCGAAGTCGAAAATCGAAGTCCAGTATCGCGTCGCGGCCACGTGCGTCAGTGTGGAAGCGTGGGTCAAAAGAGGTATTGCGACATGATGAGGCGTAGCGTGGGGTATTCGGTGGTCGGCTATCTCGTTCGGGGATTGGCCACACTGATGTTCGCGGTAGGAACTTTCTGCTCAACGGGCGGCACGGCCGCCGCAGACGATGCCGCGGTGCAATTCGTACAGAAGATGACGCGCGAGTTGATTGCAGCCAACAGGGCTGGCGCTGACGTCGTTTTCGCAGACACGCTGCGCCGCAATGCGCACGTCGGCGCGATCGGCACTTATGCACTTGGCTCGTATCAGACCCAGCTCAGCCAGCAGAACCGTGACAGCTATCTGAACGGCATGGTGCGCTTCATTTCGCGGTATGCGGCAACCGAATCCAAGAAGTATCAGGTCAGCCATGTCCAGGTGACCGGTCCATCCCGCCTCGTGAATTCGGGCGTGATGGTCGATACCAAGGTGCACATGCGCGACGGCTCGACCTACGACGTGCAGTGGCTGCTGCAGGCGGCGGGCGCCGGCTACCGGGTCCGCGACGCCAAGGTGCAGGTGCTGCTCGGCGAATACTGGATGACGCCGTTCCTCAAGGATCTGTTCGAGAAGTACATCGCCGAGAACGGCAGCGTGAACGCGCTGGTGCTGGCCCTCAATCGCTGATCGACATCCAGTACTGCACGACACCGGGCCGGGCAGCGTTACGCGCGCCCGGCCTTATCGTTTCGGGAACACGTCAGCGAAGCTCGCCGCGCGGTCCCTTGAGCGGCGGCAACGGCGGTAGCGGCGCCCCATGCAGCGCCACACGCAAGCGAGCAACTTCCCCCGACAGCAATGCGCCCGGAAGGAAATTCGGCACGTTAATCGCCACCTCGACGGGCGAAGGCGTCGTCCCCATCACGCGATCCAACCAGCCGTCGGTCCGCGCCGCCGTCACCTGAAGCTGCCCCTTCACCTGGCTGTGCGGCTCGGCAACCCGTTTCTCGCGATACTCCGGCGCATAGAACAACACCGTACCGGTCCACGCCGTTCGGCCCGCGATCGACAGCGCTGAAAACGGCGCCTTGGCGCGCTTGCTCTTGGTGCCGACGTTGTCGGTACCCGCGAACCAGGTTGCATCCGCCGTGTAGGCCCCCTCAAAACTGTCTTTGTTGCCGGTCTCTATGTTGGCGAGATCGAGCTTCAGCGACGTCACCGCTCCGTCCTGCGCACCCGAATTGACGATCGTGATCGGCACCACGAACACCTCGTAGCTGCCGACGGGATCGCGCGTATAGAACATGGACTCGCCGACGTAGACCTTGAGGCTCGGCTGCTTGAGCACCGTCTCCCAGAGCGACACGCCCGATACGAAGAGCGCAATCATCGAGCCGATCGTCGAGAGCCACGGCGTGAAGCGCGGTCGGTCGTCGCGACCGCCGAGGCCCGAACCGCTATCCGGCCTTCCGGCCTCATTCGGTCCCGCCATATCCCCCTCCTCGCAATCGCTGAAACGAATTCTGCGATGAGAAGGACAGTTTGCGTCAATCCTGGGGCGCGGCCTTTCTCACCACAGCCAGTCCTTCGCGAGCGCCTGAACCTTCGGATCGGCGGTCACGAGGGTAAGGCCTTCGATCTGCGCCTGAGCGACGAACGATCGAACGGATCGCGATGGGGCGATTGCATCAGGCCGGCGGCGCTGACGTGGCGCCGGTGATAGGGAGGAGGCGCCAGCCGTTCGCTGCCAACTCCCGCTCAACTCATCAACCAACGCAGCGGCCTCAGGCCATCTTCCTCGACCAACCTTTATCGCCATCTCCCAGACGATAGCCACACTCGCAACAATGTCATTGGTAGGATCGCTAATCGTATTGAGTGCTGCCTTCGATAGTCGCTTGCGATCCGTCAACCACCACGAGAGCGCGTGAGTATCGAGCAATATTCTCACGGATCGTCCCCATACCAGTCCTTCAACTCTTCGTCGCTCAAAGGATCGAAGAAGCCAACAGATGGCGGGGGGATTGGACCTTCGAGACGCCCGGTTTGCCCGGTTCCTTCAGCGGAACGAAAGGTGGCATCGTGTCGGTGACGCGGGCGGCCGTCAGATCGGGCCCCGCCCCCAGCACGGGCGTCAACCGAACCGCCCCACCTTCGGCATCGCTGATCCGAACGTCCTCGCCGCGCCGCGCGCGCCCGATCAGCTCTTCCAGGTGCTCTTCGGCATGGCGAAGGTCGACATCTTCCATGACAACTCTCCTCGGAGGCCCGAGGTTAGCACGAAAACGGAGTGTTCGGCAGCAGAAATGGAGGGAGACACAAAATCGGGCGGTCCGGAGGGGGGCCCTCGTTCGCGCTAGCATAGCCGGAAGGTACGCAAAAACCTCTCCTTGCGTCCCCGGACGAGCGTTCCGACCGCGAGGTCGGAACGTGAAGAGCCGGGGTCTTTACACATTTCAGAGGTGTAAAGGTCCCGGATAGCCTCGCTTCACTCGGCTTCCCGGAACGCAGAAACTTCTATGTTAGCGCGGATGATGGTGCCGCTCCGGTCGGGGTGTCGGGCCGACACGTTGCGATCCGGCCGAACGCCGCAGTAAAGTGCTGGAGAAGAGCCCCACTCGCGGACTTGGTCCCCGAATTCGCTGAGCATCATAAGCCGTCGTCATGCAGTCAGCCCCTCAGGGTCTTACACCTCTATCAACGTTCGAACCGCTTGAACTTGATCCGGTGCGGCTCGACCGCGGCGTCGCCCAGGCGGCGCTTCTTGTCTTCTTCGTAATCGGCGAAGTTGCCTTCGAACCACTCGACGTGGCTGTCGCCCTCGAAGGCAAGGATGTGGGTGGCGAGCCGGTCGAGGAAGAAGCGGTCATGCGAGATAACCACGGCGCAGCCCGGGAAATCCTCCAGCGCCGACTCCAATGCACCTAGCGTCTCGGTATCGAGTTCGTTGGTCGGCTCGTCGAGCAGCAGCAGGTTGCCGCCTTCTTTCAGCAGCTTGGCGAGATGCACGCGGTTGCGTTCGCCGCCCGACAACAGGCCGACCTTCTTCTGTTGGTCCGGCCCCTTGAAGTTGAACCAGCCACAATAGGCGCGGCTCGAAATCTCCTTCTTGCCGCCGAGCAGCATCTGATCGAGCCCGCCCGAGATCTCCTCCCAGACGGTCTTCTTGTCGTCGAGATGCGAGCGGCTCTGATCGACGTAAGCGACCTTCACCGTCTCACCCAGACGGATGGTGCCGCCGTCCGGCTGCTCCTGACCCGTAATCATCGTGAACAGCGTCGTCTTGCCCGCGCCGTTCGGCCCGATCACGCCGACGATGCCGCCAGGCGGTAGCTTGAACGTCAGGTCGTCGATGAGCAGCCGGTCGCCGAACGCCTTCGACAGTCCGTTGACCTCGACCACGACGCCGCCGAGCTTCGGACCCGTCGCGATCTGGATCGACGCCTTGCCGGTCTCCTCGCGCGCTGACTGCTCCACCAGTTTGTCGAACGCCGTGATACGCGCCTTGGACTTGGCCTGCCGTGCTTTCGGGCTCGACCGGATCCATTCGAGTTCGCGACTGATCGCCTTCTGCTTGTTTTCTTCCTGCCCCTTCTCGACCTCCATCCGCTTGGCCTTCTGCTCGAGCCAGCCGGAGTAGTTGCCCTTCCACGGCACGCCCTGCCCGCGGTCGAGTTCGAGCGTCCATTCCGTGATGTTGTCGAGGAAGTAGCGGTCGTGGGTCACGAGGATCACGCAGCCCGTGTACTCCTTGAGATAGCGCTCGAGCCACGCCACGCTTTCAGCGTCGAGATGGTTGGTCGGCTCGTCGAGCAGTAGGATATCAGGTTTGGCGAGCAGCAGCTTGGTCAGCGCCACGCGGCGCTTTTCACCGCCCGACAGCTTGGTCACCTCCGCATCGGCCGGCGGGCAGCGTAGCGCGTCGAGCGCCTGCTCCACCTGGGTGTCGAGATCCCACAAGTTGTTGGCGTCGATTTCGTCTTGCAGCTTGGCAAGCTCGTCGGCCGTCTCGTCGGTATAGTTCGACGCGATCTCGTTGTAGCGATCGAGCTTGGCCTTCTTCTCTGCCACGCCCTCCATGGCGTTGCCGAGCACGTCCTTGGTGGGATCGAGCTCGGGCTCCTGAGGGAGATAGCCGACCTTGATACCCTCGGCGGGCTTGGCCTCGCCCAGATAGTCGTCGACCACGCCGGCCATGATCTTGAGCAGCGTCGACTTACCCGAACCATTCAAACCGACGACACCGATCTTGGCGCCGGGATAGAACGACAGGTTGATGTCCTTCAGGACCTGCTTGCCGCCCGGATAAGCCTTGGACACCTTGTGCATGTGATAGACGAACTGCGGATTAGCCATAGGCGCGCGCCTCTTGCTTGGTTGGCGGTCGAAGGCTCGGACCTTGCGGGTCCGACCACGTCGATCGCGAACGAAATCGGGTTGGCGCGGGTTCTACAGCAAGGGGCAGCACGCGGGAAGGGGCGCGCTGCCGCCACGTCGCGCAGGTGGAAACGTCGGCCCGGCCGGCGTCCCCGCTTGCATCACCCCCCGTTTTCGCGCGCCCGCTCGATCTCGTCGGCCGTCAGCTTCTGATCGAGGGCGGCCTCCAAGTCGACGATGTCCGCCGGCAGCGGCATCCCGAACGCCTTCATCTCGTTCAACTTCTCACGCAGCACCGTCTCGAGTTCCTGCAGATCCGCCGGTTTCTCGGACATCCCCGCCAGCAGCCTGTCGATCTCGCCTCTGATGTTCTCGAACATGGGTGCACTCCATCGACCTGTTGTCAGCCGCCATTTGCCAGCCGCCACACTTAGCCAGAACTGCGCTACCGAGCCTTGATGCCGCGCAAGATGATATGTCGTCTGGATGGACCCTGGTGACAAAACCCGGGCAAACCCGTTGATTGAACGGCTCAAACCAGCCCGCGTTCGTTGACGCTACGCCCCGGCCACCGTAAGCCAGACGAATCTGCCCGCTCCCTGAGCATTTTGCCTGGAAATGCGGGATCTCGAGGTCCGCACATGCCAACGTCCGCAATCGCACCCGCCCACATCGCCGCCGCCAGCGAGGCCCGCGCCTGGCCGTTCGAGGAGGCGAAGCGCCTTATCACGCGCCTGGAAAAACTCCCTGCCGGCGCGGATAAGACGGTGATCTTCGAGACGGGCTACGGTCCCTCGGGACTGCCGCACATCGGCACGTTCGGCGAGGTCGCGCGCACGAGCATGGTGCGCCACGCCTTCGAGGTTCTGACCGAGGGGAAGCGAAAGACACGTCTCATCTGCTTCTCGGACGACATGGACGGCCTGCGCAAGGTGCCAGACAACGTGCCCAACAAGGACATGCTGACGGGCTATCTAGACCACCCGCTGTCCGCGATCCCAGACCCGTTCGACCGTACACATTCCGACCCGGCTGCAAGCCACAGCAATGCGCAAAGCAATTGTCCGCATACGAGCTACTCCGCGCACAACAACGCGATGTTGCGCTCGTTCCTCGACCAGTTCGGCTTCGAATACGAGTTCTTCTCCGCCACCGACTGCTACAAGTCCGGCCAACTCGACGCGACGCTGCTGCGCATGCTCGAGGTCTACGATAAGGTGATGGTCATCATCCTGCCGACGCTCGGCGAGGCGCGCCGCGCCACCTACTCGCCGTTTCTGCCGGTCTGCCAGCGCACGGGCAAGGTGCTGCAGGTGCCGATGATCGAGCGGCATCCAGCGAAAGGGACCGTCGTCTACCTCGATCCCGAAACCGGCGAGAAGGTCGAGACGAAGGTCACGGGCGGCGCAGTGAAGTGCCAATGGAAGGCCGATTGGGCGATGCGCTGGACGGCACTCGGCGTCGACTCCGAAATGGCCGGCAAGGACCTGATCGACTCGGTCACCCTGTCGTCGAAGATCTGCAAGGCGCTCGGCGGCACGCCGCCCGAGGGCTTCAACTACGAGCTGTTCCTCGACGACAAGGGCCAGAAGATCTCGAAGTCGAAGGGCAACGGGCTTACGATCGACGAGTGGCTGACCTACGCGAGCCCGCAGAGCCTCTCGCTCTACATGTTCCAGAAGCCCAAGAGCGCGAAAAAGCTGCACTTCGACGTGATCCCGCGGGCCGTCGACGAATACCTGCACTTCGTCTCTAGCTACGCGACGCAGGTAGCCAAGACCCAGCTCGACAACCCCGCCTGGCACATCCACTCAGGCGAACCGCCGAAGGCCGAGCTGCCGATCTCGTTCGCGCTGCTGTTGAACCTCGTCGCCGCCTCGAACGCCGAGGACAAGGGCGTGCTCTGGGGCTTCATCCGCCGCCACGTGCCCGACGCGAACCCTGCGGCCTTCCCCGTGCTCGACCACCTCGCGGGCTACGCGGTGAACTACTATCGCGACTTCATCCGGCCCAAGAAGGTGTTCCGTCCCGCCGACGAGGTCGAGCGCGAGGCAATGCAGGCGCTTTCCGCCGCCCTGGCAAAGGCACCTAAGGACGCGAGCGCCGAAGACCTGCAAGGCGTCATCTACGACGTCGGCCGTGCCATCCCACGCTACCAGGACCTCTCAGCCAAAGGCGCCATGCCCGAGCGCCCCGGCGTCT
>CAMDMH010000140.1 GCA_945901835.1 Devosia equisanguinis
GCCGGGTTCGCGAACCCACAAGACGTTGAACGTCATCACCTTGACGTATCGCTCGGCCACCTGCTGCCCGGCCGGTCGCGCGGTTGGGGCGTCCTCGCTCGCACTGCTCGGGCGAAGGACGGGTGCGAAGATGAGAACCATCGTGACGAGGGCACGGGTAGCCGCACGCGTGATGCTCGCGCGATTTCCCCCGAGCCAGGCCAAAGCAACCGTTCCCAGGGCGGCCGCCGCCCACGCCGGTGTGAACTGGTTCAACCCGTCGAGGATCGGCAAGCTGCTGCCCAACAATGCGGCGGCGATCACAACGACGATGGCGAGGAAGGCAAGGTCGGCGCTGAGACGCAGGGCCTTTCCAGCAAGGCCATCGCGCACCATTGCAACGGCATCGCGGATGCGCTGGAGGACGCGTTGCATCAGCGTCATGGTGCAGGCGTGATCCTGATTATGCGGGCGTTGGGCGAGTCGGTCATGACATAGAGCGCGCCGTCCGGGCCTTCGCGAACGTCGCGGAAGCGGTCGTAGTCCTTGTTCAACAGCTTCTCCTCGGCGACGACCTGCTCGCCATCGAGCACCAGCCGCACGAGTTGGACCCCGTTGAGCGCGCCGACGAACAGATTGCCCTTCCAGGCCGGGAACAAGTTGCCGGTATAGAACGCCATGCCAGACGGTGCGATCGAAGGATCCCAATAGTACACCGGCTGCTCCAGCCCGGCCTTCTCGGTACCGACCCCGATCTTCGTGCCGGAATAGTCGCGGCCGCAGCTGATGACCGGCCAGCCGTAGTTCTTGCCGGCTTCGGGAATGTTGACTTCATCGCCGCCGCGGGCGCCGTGCTCAACGGTCCATAGTTTTCCCGTGACGGGATGGATCGCGGCCGACTGCGGATTGCGGTGACCGAGTGACCAGACCTCCGGGGCCCCACCCTGGCCGCTTCGGTGTCGAGGCATGCGGGGAGCCGTCGGGGTTGATCCGCACCACCTTGCCGAAATGGTTCGCGGGGTTCTGCGCCATCTCGCGCGTCGCGGTCTCGAGCGTGCGGCCGGTGCCGCGCTCGCCCAGTGTGACGAACAGGCTTCCGTCGGCAGCAAAAGCGATCCGCGATCCGAAATGAATGGGGACGGGGTTGTCCGGCTTCTGCCGGAAGATCACCTGCAGAGCAGTGAGCCGGCCACCGCCGCCTTCGAGTTCGAGTTTGGCGCGCGCGACGGACGTGCCGCTGTTCCGGCCCCCTCGCGGCTCGGAGTACGTGAAATAGATCTGCCCCGAGGTCGCGAAGTCCGGCGCGAGCGCCACATCGAGGAGGCCGCCCTGCTCCACTGCGACGACGGCCGGGACGCCGGAGACCTGACCGTTGCGATCGGCGAGCCGCATCCTGCCGCCTTTTTCGGTTACGACGATCCGCCCATCGGGCAGGAAGCGAAAACTCCATGGGTGTTCGAGCCCCTTGACCAGCGTCGTGGCCTGGATGCGAGAAGCCACCGCAGGCGCGGGTGCCTGGGTGAGCTTTCCAGCCGACGCCGGCATGGCCAGCACGAGCAATGCCAGGGCGGGAATGAAGCGGAGGTTCCGTAGACTTTCAAATCTGCGCGTCGGTTCCATCGGTCCTTTTCCCACTCTTCTCAATCCCTCGGCCATCGTCTTGGCCGGGAGATATGACTGCGCCAAGGCAAATCCAAGGTGCGCTCGCAACCATAGTCGCACCTGGACACACCGCCGTAAAAAGGCTGTGCGTTCCAGGAAGCCGATTGCAGCGAGGCTATCCGGGACCTTTACACGTCTGAAAGGTGTAAAGACCCCGGCTCATCACGTTCCGACCTCGCGGTCGGAACGTTCGTCCGGGGACGCAAAGAGAAATTCTGGCCTTCTGTGCCTCCATGTTGGCGCCAATGGCGACCACCCACCCGCGGCCGATCACTCCTCGCGCTTGTACGCGCCGAGCCCGGGCTTGAAGCTCTTCTCGTCGAGGAACTGCTTCATTCCTTTGCTCGCACCCTTCTCGGGGTCGCGCATGATCATCTGGTCGTTCTTGGCGTTGAGATAGTCGGCCGAGGCATCCCAGCTCATCTCGCGGACGCGGTGATAAGCGGTCTTAGCGGTACGCAGGACCAGCGGATTCTTGTCCATCATCTTGGCGGCGAGCGCCTTGGTCTTGTCGACGAGTTCGTCCTTCGGCACGGAGAAGTTGACGAGGCCGATCTCGGCGGCGCGCTTGCCGTCGAAAGTATCGCCGGTGAGGATGTAGTAGAGCGCGTCGCGCTGCGCCAATGCCATCGCGACCGACTTCGTGACGATGCCGGCGGGAATGATGCCCCAGTTGACCTCGGACAGGCCGAACTGTGCGTCATCGGCAGCGACCGCGAGATCACACGCGCACAGCACCTGGAACGCACCGCCGAAGCACCAGCCATTGACCATCGCGATGGTCGGTTTGGGATAGTACATCAGCCGGCGCCATTGCCAGTAGGCGTTGGCGTTGTGCAGACGCTCGCGCAGGCGGGGATCGCCGGCGTCGGGGATACGGAAGTACTCCTTCAGGTCCTGGCCTGCGGAGAATGCATCGCCGGAGCCGGTGATCACGAGCACCTTGGCGTCGTCGTTCATCTCGAGCTGATCGATGGCGGCGACCATCTCGAACACGATTCCGGGGCTGATCGCATTGCGCTTCTCGGGGCGGTTCAGCGTGACCCACGCGATACCATCCTCGATGCGGATCTTCACGTTGGTGCCGGGTTCGGCCTTGGTGTCCATCAGTTGCTCCTGTTAAGTCGAATTTCTATAGTGATCGCCAATTCATGCCGCGCGTGCAAGGTCGTAGAAACCGGAACGGCCGCAAAGGGAGGAAGTGCATGCCTGGAAATCGTGGGTCATCGCTGCGCACGGCTTGGCTGAGGACAGCGACGGCCATCAGTGCTGCTGGCGTGTGGGCGACCTGCCTTACGACGGGCGCCTCGGCGCAGCAATATCCCGAACGCCCCGTCAAGGTCGTCGTCGGCTTTCCCGCGGGCAGCGGCGCCGACATTCTGTGCCGCTACTTCGTCGAGGGCCTGGCAAAGGTATCCGGCGCTACATTCGTCGTGGAAAACAAGCCGGGCGCCACGGGCAACATCGGCTCGGAGACCGTCGCGCGGGCGAAACCCGACGGCTATACGCTGTTGATGGGGGCCAGCTCGAACATGGCGGGCGGCCCGAACCTCTACAAGAACCTCACATGGCACCCGCAGAAGGACTTCGACGTGGTAAGCACGTTCGCCCAACTGGGCTTCGTGCTGACCATCGCGGCGAACAGCCCGGCCAAGACGGTGCCGGAATTCACCGCGCTGATGAAGGCCAAGGCAGGCAAGTCGACGTTCGGTTTCGGCAACACATCGGGGCTTGCGGCATCCAGCCTCTATGCGCACGAAGCAGGATTCCAGGTGACGAGCGTCGCCTATAAATCGAACCCGCAGGCGGTATCCGACGTCGCCGAGGGACAGATCGACTACGTGTTCTCCGATGCCTTGTTCTCGATGAGCCAGGAGAAGGCCGGCAAGGTGCGGCTGCTGGCGGTGACGACGCCGCAACGGCTGTCGAGCCTGCCGGACTTGCCGACAATGGCACAGGTGGGATTGCCTGAAGTAGCAGTGGCGCCGTGGTGGGCCTTGTTCGCTCCGGTCAAGACGCCGCCGGAGATTCTCGCCAAGCTCGACGGCTGGCTCAACACCGTCGCGCGACAGCCGGAGGCGCGGGAATTCCTGGTAAAGCAAGGCATCGAGCCGCTGCCGGGAACGGCGGCGAAGACCCGCGAGATGCTCGCTGCGTCTCTCAAGGAGTGGGCACGGATCGTCGAGCTGGCCAAGATCACACTGCAGTAGGCGAGGCGTCCCACGCCTGACTGGTGATGCGATGAGGGGATGGCCGGTTGGCCGACTCCACGCCGCGGCCGCCGGGCGGCATAGTCATGTGCAGGCGAAGAGTCGGGAGCATCGGCTCTGGAAGTGCAGCAGCGCTGCCCGAGGGAGGAGATCGATGATGACACCGACCGACGCGCATCGCGGGATCATCGCGGCGGCCTGCACCGCTGTCGCCTTTGCCATGTGCTCGGCGGCGGTCGGATCTGCGTTCGCGCAGTCCTATCCGGAGCGTCCGATCAAGGTGACGGTCGGATTTCCCGCCGGCAGCGGCGCGGATATCCTGTGCCGCTACGTACTGGACGGCATGGCCAAGGTCTCATCGGCTACGTTCGTCGTCGAGAACAAGCCGGGAGCGGCCGGCAACATCGGCTCCGACGCGGTCGCCAAGGCGAAGCCGGACGGCTATGCGCTGCTGATGGGAGCGAGTTCGACGCAGGCGGGAAATCCGCAGATCTACAAGGATCTGCCGTGGCACCCCGTACGGAGTTTCGAGCCGGTCGCGACGTTCGCGCGGCTCGCCTACACGCTGACCGTCGCTGCCAACAATCCGGCCAAAAGCGTGGCAGACCTCACGCAGCAGTTGAAGGCCAAAGCCGGTAAGTCGACCTTCGGCTTCGGCAATACGTCGAGCCTTGCCGCGGCGAGCCTCTACACACACGAAGCCGGCCTGACGGTGACGAGCGTCGCCTACAAGTCGACGCCGCAGGCGCTCTCCGATGTCGCGGAAGGCCAGACCGATTTCATGTTCTCCGAGCCTGTGCTGGCGATCGGCCAGGAGAAAGCCGGCAAGGTACGCAACCTCGCGGTGACCTCGCCGAAACGTATGATCTCGCTGCCCAATGTTCAGACGATGACCGAGGCCGGTCTCGGCAACGCGACGATGTCGCCGTGGTGGGCGGTCTATGCCCCGGCAAAGACGCCGCCTGAGATCGTTGCCAAGCTCGCCGATTGGGCCAACAAGGCGACGAACGCGCCCGAGACAGCCGAGTTCATGCTGAAGCAGGGCCTCGAGCCGTTTCCGGGCACGCCCGAAAGCACAGCCAAGCATCTGGCGGCGACGATCGACGAGTGGGCGCGGATCGTGAAGATCGTCAAAATCGAGCCGCAGTGAAGAGACCAACTCCATGCGCTTCAACAATCTACAAGACCTGCTGGCCGGATTGCTGTTCGTAGCCTTCGGCGCGGCCGCATTGTGGTTCGGCCAGGGTTATGCTTTCGGCTCGGCGACGCGGATGGGGCCCGGCTATCTGCCCAACGTGCTGGGCTGGCTGCTCGTGGGCCTGGGCAGTTTCATTACGCTGCGTGCGTTCGTGGTCGGTGGGATGCCGGTCCCACGCATTCATCTGCGGCCGCAGGTGATGATCATCGCGGCGCTGCTGGCGTTCGCGATGACGGTCGAGCGACTCGGGCTGTTGGCGGCGGCAGCGACGGTCGTGGTGTTGAGTTCACTGGCGAGCCGCGAGGCGCGTCCGCTCGAAATCATCGTGATCGCTGCTGTGACGGCGGCGGCGGCCGTCGGTTTGTTCATCTATCTGCTGGGGCAGCCGATGCAGCCCTGGACGTGGGGTTTCTGACCGATGGACGAGATCTTCCAGAATCTAGCCACCGGCTTCGGCGGCGCATTCACGCCGGTCAACCTCGGGCTCTGCCTCATCGGCTGCCTGCTCGGAACGCTGATCGGCGTGCTGCCGGGCATCGGGCCGATCGCGACGATCGCGATGCTGCTGCCGATCACCTACGGCTTGTCGCCGCTGGGGGCGCTGATCATGCTCGCGGGCATCTACTACGGCGCGCAGTACGGCGGCTCTACGACGGCGGTGCTGGTCAACCTGCCCGGTGAATCGTCCTCGGTCGTGACCTGCCTCGCCGGCTACCAGATGGCCAAGAAGGGACGTGCGGGCTCGGCGCTGACCATTGCAGCCCTGGGCTCGCTGTTCGCTGGTTGCGTTGGTACGCTGCTGCTCGCCGCGTTCGCGCCGATCCTGGCAAAGTTCGCCGAACAGTTCCGAAGTCCCGAATACTTCGCGCTGATGCTATTCGGCCTCATCGCGGCCGTCGTGCTTGCCTCGGGCTCCGTGGTGAAGGCGATCGCGATGGTGGTGCTGGGCCTGTTGTTCGGGCTCGTCGGCACGGACGTGTCGAGTGGCGTGACGCGCTACGGTTTCGGCGTACCGGAACTCTACGACGGCATCGACTTCGTGCCGGTCGCGGTTGGTCTGTTCGGGCTCGCCGAAATCATGTCGAACCTCGACAAGCGAGCGGAGAATCGCGACCTCGCGGCGAAGGTCGGCAGCTTGTGGCCGACGCGCGAGGAAACGCGCCGCGCCATCCCTGCCGTGCTGCGCGGGACAGTCGTCGGCTCTCTACTCGGCATCCTGCCCGGCGGCGGTGCGGTGCTGTCGTCGTTCGCTGCCTATACGCTGGAAAAGAAAATCTCGAAGCATCCGGAAGAATTCGGGAAGGGCGCGGTCGAAGGCGTGGCGGCTCCCGAAGCCGCCAACAACGCGGGCGCGCAGACCTCATTCATTCCGCTGCTGACCCTCGGCATCCCCTCGACGCCGGTCATGGCGATCATGGTCGGCGCGATGATGATCCAGGGCATCGCGCCGGGTACCGCGCTCATCAAGGAGCGGCCGGACCTGTTCTGGGGCATCGTCGCGAGCATGTGGATCGGCAATGTGATGCTGGTCATCATCAACCTGCCGCTGATCGGGTTGTGGGTGAAGCTGCTGCACGTACCCTATCGCATCCTATTCCCGATCATTCTCGTCTTGTGTTGTGTCGGCACGTACTCGACCGGCAACGCGACGACGCTGGTCATCATGCTCGCGATCTTCTCCGTGCTCGGCTACACGTTCGTCAAGCTCGGATGCGAGACGGCGCCGTTCCTGCTCGGCTTCGTGCTGGGGCCGCTGATGGAAGAAAACCTGCGGCGCTCCATGGTGATCTCGTTCGGCGATCCGCTGATCTTCGTGCAGCGGCCGATCTCGGCGACGATCCTGTTCTGCACACTAGGCCTCGTTCTGCTGATCGTTTTGCCGCAATTCCGCAAGACGCGCGAGGTGGCGTTCTGACGATGCCGACCGCCGGGGATCAGATACGGCGCGGCCTTCTGCGGCGCATGTTCGACGCGGCGGTCGCGGCGGCACATCCGGCGAAGTGCCTGCCGCCGCATCTGCCGGCGGTCCCGCGTGGCGGGCGTCTGATCGTGGTCGGCGCAGGCAAAGCGGGGGCGGCCATGGCGGTGGCGGCGGGCGAGCACTACGCCGTGCTTGGCGCCGCCGGTCCGCCTCCCACCATTCTCCAGCCCCCCACCCCTGTCCCCTCCCCACGTGGGGGAGGGGGACCCATGGTCTCGGGCTCGGTCGTAACGCGACACGGCTTCCGCCTCGCGCCGTCGATCATCGAGATCGACGAGGCCGGGCATCCCGTGCCGGACGAGGGTAGTGTTCGAGCGGCACAGCGGGCGCTGGCCGATGCCAGGGCTGCCACGGCCAACGACGTGGTGCTGTGCCTGCTGTCGGGCGGTGCTTCTGCATTGTGGTCAGCACCGGTCGCCGGTGTCACGCTCGAAGCCAAGCAGGCTTTGACGCGGGCGCTGCTCAGGG